>NZ_JADWOM010000042.1:0-896 GCF_016106645.1 Acinetobacter sp. ACIN00229 | reverse complement strand
GGTACATTCATTTCTCTCCAACGTGCACCTGTTGAAAGGATCACAGTTTTCGATTCAAGTTTTGCACCGTTTTCAAGTTCAACTTCAACTAGACCATTGATCGTTTGGTTTGCACCTGTGATTTTGCTGACACGTTGCAGGTTCATGATATCAACATCGTATTCACGAACATGTGCTTCCATTTCGGCAGCAAACTTAGGACCTTGAGTCTTTTGCACAGATGTGAAGTTTTCAATGTCCATGGTATCCATCACCTGACCACCGAAGCGTTCAGCCACGATACCAGTGTTAATACCTTTACGTGCTGCATAGATTGCTGCTGTTGCACCCGCAGGTCCACCACCAATCACCAATACATCAAAAGCATCTTTGGCATTGAGTGCTGCTGCATCTTTTTCAGCTGAGTTGGTGTCGAGTTTTGCCACAATCTCTTCAAGGGTCATACGACCTTGGCCAATGTGCTCATTGTCTTGGAACACCATCGGTACAGCCATGATTTTGCGTTGTTCAACTTCGTCTTGGAAGAATGAACCATCAATCATGGTTGCTGTTGTGTTCGGATTATAAATCGCGATCAGGTTCAGCGCCTGTACTACATCCGGACAGTTATGACAGCTTAGCGATACAAACACATCAAAGTTGGCTTTGAGGTTTAAACCTTTAATCTGGTTGAGCACTTCATTTGACACTTTAGGTGCATAACCAGACACTTGTAACAGTGCCAAGATCAAAGATGTAAACTCATGGCCCATTGGTAAGCCAGCAAAGAACACACGAGGTTGTTCACCTGCTTTAGCTACACCAAAGCTTGGACGACGTGTATTGTTGCCATCAAAACGGGCAGTCACTTTGTCAGAAAGCTCAGCGATTTCTGTCACTAACTCTTTAATTTGAGC
>NZ_JADWOM010000041.1:0-1151 GCF_016106645.1 Acinetobacter sp. ACIN00229 | reverse complement strand
AAGTTTGAACGTAATAAGCCACACGTAAACGTGGGCACAATTGGTCACGTTGACCATGGTAAAACAACTTTAACTGCTGCGATTGCAACTATTTGTGCAAAAACTTACGGCGGTGAAGCGAAAGATTACTCACAAATCGACTCAGCACCTGAAGAAAAAGCACGTGGTATTACAATTAATACTTCACACGTAGAATACGATTCTCCAATCCGTCACTACGCTCACGTAGACTGCCCGGGCCACGCCGATTATGTTAAAAACATGATTACTGGTGCTGCTCAGATGGACGGCGCGATCCTTGTATGTGCTGCGACTGATGGTCCAATGCCACAAACTCGTGAACACATCCTTCTTTCTCGTCAGGTTGGTGTACCTTACATCATCGTATTCTTAAACAAGTGTGACCTTGTTGATGATGAAGAATTACTTGAATTAGTAGAAATGGAAGTTCGTGAACTTCTTTCTACTTATGACTTCCCAGGTGATGACACTCCTGTTATCCGTGGTTCAGCTCTTGCTGCTCTTAACGGTGATGCTGGTCAATATGGCGAGTCTTCAGTTCTTGCTCTTGTTGAAGCGCTTGACTCTTACATTCCAGAACCAGAACGTGCTATCGACAAAGCATTCTTAATGCCAATCGAAGACGTATTCTCAATTTCTGGTCGTGGTACTGTAGTAACAGGCCGTGTAGAAGCTGGTATCGTTAAAGTTGGTGAAGAAGTAGAGATCGTTGGTATTAAAGATACAGTTAAAACAACTGTAACTGGCGTAGAAATGTTCCGTAAACTTCTTGACGAAGGTCGTGCGGGCGAGAACTGTGGTGTTCTTTTACGTGGTACTAAGCGTGAAGACGTACAACGTGGTCAAGTACTTGCTAAACCAGGTACAATCAAGCCGCATACTAAATTTGATGCAGAAGTATACGTACTTTCTAAAGAAGAAGGTGGTCGTCATACTCCATTCCTTAACGGTTACCGTCCACAGTTCTACTTCCGTACAACTGACGTAACTGGTGCAATCCAATTACAAGACGGCGTTGAAATGGTTATGCCAGGTGACAACGTTGAAATGTCAGTAGAATTAATCCACCCAATCGCAATGGACCCAGGTCTACGTTTTGCGATCCGTGAAGGTGGTCGTACTGTAGGTGC
>NZ_JADWOM010000040.1:0-5560 GCF_016106645.1 Acinetobacter sp. ACIN00229 | reverse complement strand
AACACCCCGGTTTCTTTCGAGACCGGGGTGTTTAGAATAATGAGCTGGCGATGACTTACTCTCACATGGGAAACCCCACACTACCATCAGCGCTAAGAGGTTTCACTTCTGAGTTCGGGAAGGGATCAGGTGGTTCACTCTTGCTATGGTCGCCAGCACAACTGGTATGGATACTTGCATTGGTCTTAATGTGCCGATGCGTTTTCCAAATCTTTACAGATGGGCTGATTGAATCTTACTTTATTTGTTCATTTTAGCTAAGCATATAACTAAATCAAGTTGCTTTGCATATTAATGAATCGATTGATGCTTTATATACAACTGCTTGGGTGTTGTATAGTCAAGCCTCACGAGCAATTAGTATTGGTCAGCTTCACATATCACTATGCTTCCACATCCAACCTATCAACGTCCTAGTCTCGAACGGCTCTTTAGAGGACATAAAGTCCTAGGGAAATCTTATCTTGAGGTAGGCTTCCCGCTTAGATGCTTTCAGCGGTTATCCCTTCCGAACATAGCTACCCGGCGATGCGACTGGCGTCACAACCGGTACACCAGAGGTTCGTCCACTCTGGTCCTCTCGTACTAGGAGCAGATCCTCTCAAATTTCCAGCGCCCACGGTAGATAGGGACCGAACTGTCTCACGACGTTCTAAACCCAGCTCGCGTACCTCTTTAAATGGCGAACAGCCATACCCTTGGGACCTGCTTCAGCCCCAGGATGAGATGAGCCGACATCGAGGTGCCAAACACCGCCGTCGATATGAACTCTTGGGCGGTATCAGCCTGTTATCCCCAGAGTACCTTTTATCCGTTGAGCGATGGCCCTTCCATACAGAACCACCGGATCACTAAGACCTACTTTCGTACCTGCTCGACTTGTGGGTCTCGCAGTTAAGCGCGCTTTTGCCTTTATACTCTACGCGTGATTTCCGACCACGCTGAGCGCACCTTCGTACTCCTCCGTTACTCTTTAGGAGGAGACCGCCCCAGTCAAACTACCCACCAGACATGGTCCTCGCCCCGGATTACGGGGCAGAGTTAGAACCTCAACATTACCAGGGTGGTATTTCAAGGACGGCTCCATTGGAACTAGCGTTCCAACTTCAAAGCCTCCCACCTATCCTACACAAGTAAGGTCAAAGTTCAATGTCAAGCTGCAGTAAAGGTTCACGGGGTCTTTCCGTCTAGCCGCGGGTACACTGCATCTTCACAGCGATTTCGATTTCACTGAGCCTCTGCTGGAGACAGCGCCGCCATCATTATGCCATTCGTGCAGGTCGGAACTTACCCGACAAGGAATTTCGCTACCTTAGGACCGTTATAGTTACGGCCGCCGTTTACTGGGGCTTCGATCAAGAGCTTCGCTTACGCTAACCCCATCAATTAACCTTCCAGCACCGGGCAGGCATCACACCCTATACGTCCACTTTCGTGTTTGCAGAGTGCTATGTTTTTAATAAACAGTTGCAGCGGCCTGGTTTCTGTGGCTGCCAATAGCTCAGACCGCAAGGGTCATCACCGTCAGCAGCGTACCTTCTCCCGAAGTTACGGTACCATTTTGCCTAGTTCCTTCAGCAGAGTTCTCTCAAGCGCCTTGGTCTACTCGACCTGACCACCTGTGTCGGTTTCGGGTACGATTCCTGTGTAACTGAAGCTTAGAGACTTTTCCTGGAAGCATGGTATCAGCCACTTCGCTGTACAAGTACAGCTTGCTATCAGATCTCAGCATAGAGCACCCCGGATTTGCCTAAGATGCATGCCTACTTCCTTCCACCTGGACAACCAACGCCAGGCTGACTTAACCTTCTCCGTCCTCTCATCGCATTACACAGAAGTATTGGAATATTAACCAATTTCCCATCGACTACGCCTTTCGGCCTCGCCTTAGGGGTCGACTCACCCAGCCCCGATTAACGTTGGACTGGAACCCTTGGTCTTTCGGCGAACGGGTTTTTCACCCGTTTTGTCGTTACTCACGTCAGCATTCGCACTTCTGATACCTCCAGCATACTTCTCAATACACCTTCATCGGCTTACAGAACGCTCCCCTACCACTTGACTAAAAGTCAAATCCGCAGCTTCGGCACATAGTTTTAGCCCCGTTACATCTTCCGCGCAGGCCGACTCGACTAGTGAGCTATTACGCTTTCTTTAAAGGGTGGCTGCTTCTAAGCCAACCTCCTAGCTGTCTATGCCTTCCCACATCGTTTCCCACTTAACTATGATTTTGGGGCCTTAGCTGGCGGTCTGGATTGTTTTCCTCTTGACTACGGACGTTAGCACCCGCAGTCTGTCTCCCGGATAGTACTCATAGGTATTCGGAGTTTGCATCGGTTTGGTAAGTCGGGATGACCCCCTAGCCGAAACAGTGCTCTACCCCCTATGGTATTCGTCCGAGGCGCTACCTAAATAGCTTTCGGGGAGAACCAGCTATCACCAGGCTTGATTAGCCTTTCACCCCTATCCACAAGTCATCCCCTGGCTTTTCAACGACAGTGGGTTCGGTCCTCCAGTTAGTGTTACCCAACCTTCAACCTGCTCATGGATAGATCGCCTGGTTTCGGGTCTATACCCAGCAACTAAACGCCCTATTAAGACTCGATTTCTCTACGGCTCCCCTATACGGTTAACCTCGCTACTGAATATAAGTCGCTGACCCATTATACAAAAGGTACGCAGTCACCGAACAAGTCGGCTCCCACTGCTTGTATGCATGCGGTTTCAGGATCTATTTCACTCCCCTCACAGGGGTTCTTTTCGCCTTTCCCTCACGGTACTGGTTCACTATCGGTCAGTCAGGAGTATTTAGCCTTGGAGGATGGTCCCCCCATATTCAGACAAGGTTTCACGTGCCTCGCCCTACTCGTCATCATTATGTGTGCCCTTTCGTGTACGGGAATATCACCCTCTACGTTCGCACTTCCCAGAGCGTTCCACTAAAACACACATAACTTAATGGGCTGATCCCCGTTCGCTCGCCGCTACTAAGGGAATCTCAATTGATTTCTTTTCCTAAGGGTACTGAGATGTTTCACTTCCCCTCGTTCGCCTTGCAACACTATGTATTCATGTTGCAATACCTACCTTAAAGTAGGTGGGTTCCCCCATTCAGAAATCTCCGGATCAAAGGATATTTGCCGCCTCCCCGGAGCTTATCGCAGGCTATTACGTCTTTCATCGCCTCTGACTGCCAAGGCATCCACCACATGCACTTAATTACTTGACTATACAACCCCAAACAGTCGTCAACACTTACAAGTGAGTGTTGTCCGTGCGATTCTTCATCGCTACTATCTGTTGCCTGTGTATTTAAACACTGTACAGCTTCAATCTAAATTCATATACCAAAACGCTTGATTCAGTTAATTTGCTAGTTCTCAATTCATCTAGATTAATTGCTTAATCTAAACTCTTGAGTGAACAATTTATTTCAGACTCAATTTTGCCAATCTGTTAATGAATAAACATGCCTTCGTCAGGTCATGCTTAATACCGTGATACTTAAATCACAGAAGTTAATAAACCAAGATCTAAATCTTTATTTACTAATTTCTGTAATCCGAACTTCTCTTAAGTTCTGGTGGAGACTAGGAGAGTCGAACTCCTGACCTCCTGCGTGCAAAGCAGGCGCTCTACCAACTAAGCTAAGTCCCCAGCTTACATCATCAGTCATGTATCTTTTATCTATAACTTCAACCAGTCAAAGTCATGGTGGGTCTGACAAGACTTGAACTTGTGACCCCACGCTTATCAAGCGTGTGCTCTAACCAACTGAGCTACAGACCCTCAGATACATCTATGAAGAACAACTTGTTGTGGATTCTTACCAATCGTCAATCTTTCGTTAAGGAGGTGATCCAGCCGCAGGTTCCCCTACGGCTACCTTGTTACGACTTCACCCCAGTCATCGGCCACACCGTGGTAACCGCCCTCTTTGCAGTTAGGCTAGCTACTTCTGGTGCAACAAACTCCCATGGTGTGACGGGCGGTGTGTACAAGGCCCGGGAACGTATTCACCGCGGCATTCTGATCCGCGATTACTAGCGATTCCGACTTCATGGAGTCGAGTTGCAGACTCCAATCCGGACTACGATCGGCTTTTTGAGATTAGCATCCTATCGCTAGGTAGCAACCCTTTGTACCGACCATTGTAGCACGTGTGTAGCCCTGGCCGTAAGGGCCATGATGACTTGACGTCGTCCCCGCCTTCCTCCAGTTTGTCACTGGCAGTATCCTTAAAGTTCCCGACATTACTCGCTGGCAAATAAGGAAAAGGGTTGCGCTCGTTGCGGGACTTAACCCAACATCTCACGACACGAGCTGACGACAGCCATGCAGCACCTGTATGTAAGTTCCCGAAGGCACCAATCCATCTCTGGAAAGTTCTTACTATGTCAAGGCCAGGTAAGGTTCTTCGCGTTGCATCGAATTAAACCACATGCTCCACCGCTTGTGCGGGCCCCCGTCAATTCATTTGAGTTTTAGTCTTGCGACCGTACTCCCCAGGCGGTCTACTTATCGCGTTAGCTGCGCCACTAAAGCCTCAAAGGCCCCAACGGCTAGTAGACATCGTTTACGGCATGGACTACCAGGGTATCTAATCCTGTTTGCTCCCCATGCTTTCGCACCTCAGCGTCAGTGTTAGGCCAGATGGCTGCCTTCGCCATCGGTATTCCTCCAGATCTCTACGCATTTCACCGCTACACCTGGAATTCTACCATCCTCTCCCACACTCTAGCTAACCAGTATCGAATGCAATTCCCAAGTTAAGCTCGGGGATTTCACATTTGACTTAATTAGCCGCCTACGCGCGCTTTACGCCCAGTAAATCCGATTAACGCTTGCACCCTCTGTATTACCGCGGCTGCTGGCACAGAGTTAGCCGGTGCTTATTCTGCGAGTAACGTCCACTATCCCTAGGTATTAACTAGAGTAGCCTCCTCCTCGCTTAAAGTGCTTTACAACCATAAGGCCTTCTTCACACACGCGGCATGGCTGGATCAGGCTTCCGCCCATTGTCCAATATTCCCCACTGCTGCCTCCCGTAGGAGTCTGGGCCGTGTCTCAGTCCCAGTGTGGCGGATCATCCTCTCAGACCCGCTACAGATCGTCGCCTTGGTAGGCCTTTACCCCACCAACTAGCTAATCCGACTTAGGCTCATCTATTAGCGCAAGGTCCGAAGATCCCCTGCTTTCTCCCGTAGGACGTATGCGGTATTAGCATTCCTTTCGAAATGTTGTCCCCCACTAATAGGCAGATTCCTAAGCATTACTCACCCGTCCGCCGCTAAGATCAGTAGCAAGCTACCTCTCTCCGCTCGACTTGCATGTGTTAAGCCTGCCGCCAGCGTTCAATCTGAGCCATGATCAAACTCTTCAGTTAAAAATCATTTTGCACCTTATTAAAGACAAGGTGCCAATTCTGGCTCATCAATTTTCTGACTTAAATTTCGCTCAAATAAACTTCGAGTAATTTAAACCAATCAATCAATGATAATATTTCGATCAATCAATCAGTAAAAATCCACACAAGTTGTTCTTCAATTCTCTTAATGAT
>NZ_JADWOM010000039.1:0-10582 GCF_016106645.1 Acinetobacter sp. ACIN00229 | reverse complement strand
TGGTGAGCAAGAATACCGTACCCGTGGTGTTGCGTACTGTCCACACTGTGATGGTCCATTGTTCAAAGGTAAACGTGTTGCGGTGATTGGTGGTGGTAACTCAGGTGTTGAAGCTGCAATTGACCTTGCAGGGATTGTTGAGCATGTAACTTTGGTTGAGTTCGATACAAAACTACGTGCAGACCAAGTTTTGCAAAACAAACTGCATAGCTTGCCAAACACAACTGTGATTATGAATGCCTTAAGTACAGAAGTGTTAGGTGATGGCTCACAAGTGACTGGTCTTAAATATAAAGACCGTGCAACTGATGAAGAGCATGTGGTAGAGCTAGCAGGGATCTTTGTACAGATTGGTTTACTGCCAAATACTGACTTCTTAAAAGACAGTGAAGTTGAGTTAACCAACCGTGGCGAGATCATTGTGAATGACCGCAATGAAACCAATGTCAAAGGTGTATTTGCTGCGGGTGACTGTACAACCGTACCTTACAAGCAAATCATTATTGCTACAGGTGAAGGTGCTAAAGCATCGCTCTCTGCGTTTGATTACATCATCCGTTCTGGGCAATAAAACTTAATTTCAAAACAAAAGAGCCAAAGGATAACCTTTGGCTCTTTTTTATTTTTATGGTTTATATAAACCGTGTTCGACCAAATGCTCTCGTAAAATACGACGTAGCTCTAGTACCGCTTGAGGTGTTAACTGAATAGAGTGTCCACCCGGAAGAACTTTCTCTGATTTTGCACCTTCTAGGTGAGCGCTCTTATAGGGAACGATACCGTCGGTAATCACATTTGGATCATCACTTTTGGTAATGTTACCCATAATAGAGTGGAAGACTAACCCTTGGTGTGGATTAATATTTTCTGTAAGTTCCATAAATTTAGATTGATGACTCAAATCACTTGGACCATTTTGAATCAAACCATTATCAATATTACTCAAGAAATCTTTAACATCTAAATTTTCAGTGGTGAGTGAAGTCGCTACAGCAGACAAAAATGCACCCGGTAAACGAATAATTTTACGTGCAGCTAACGTAAACCAACGATCGGCATAATCTGTACCTCGATGAGGAGAAGCTAAGAAAATTGCACGATCAAAATTATTGATTGAATGCATTTGCAATCGTTCAGTAACCATTGGATGTTTCTTGAAACGGTTTTGCTGACGAATCGTCATCAAATCTAAAGCAGGCTTGGTAATATCACCATCACTGACCAGTAAGCGGCTAATAATACCCCCCATACTATGGCCCACAAGAACAGCATCATGTGCAGCAGGGTCACTAGGGTTCAAAGAACCAAACGCTTGCTTAAGAAGGGCGTAAGTTTGGAAACGGCTTTCCAAAATCGGCATATTGGTTGAATAAAAAACTTGCCAAACCTGATAGTTATCTCTTAAAACCGTGTCACCCATAACATCATTGGTCAAAGCAATCCATGCCTCAGGGCTACTTGCTAGACCATGAACCAACACAATAATCTTCTTATTCGGGTTGTAGGGTTCAAGCATGTAGAGATGTGGCATGGTCAAGTGCTGGTCACGATCAATCAGGCTTAAATAAGCTGCCACTCCTAAGTTATTTTCTGCCAGCCATAGACCATAAGGTGCAGAGAAGTTGGCTGCTAGAGGATATTGCTTACCAGCGACATTAATATTATCGGTGCGATAAGGGTCGTAAACGCGAATCACGAATTCAGAATTATTAATAATTTCTTCAACAGTGGTCGCATGTTTTGGTTCAGCGACAATAGTTGCAGCCAAATAACGTGCATGATGGATATTGGGGTTAACACCATTTTTATAATTGTATTTAAGCGGGTCTAGAATATATTCATTAATATCTTCTTTTCCTGAGCTAGGAAAAACCGCTACAAATTCAGAGCCAAAACCATCGCGACGGTTAATGGTTCTTAACCCTGAAAAATTTAAATTATAACTAGAAATTAACTTTTCTAATTTTTGTCCAGCAAGTTGTTGGTGAAATTCAAAATCAATCGAATAGACACTTTTACCAATATGTATTTGAGGTTCTACGACATCTTTTTTGGGATAGCGTAAATCATAAACGCTCACCATTTTTGCTATAGCCTGATTGTAAAAGTCCCGAATCTGAACTTGTCTATTGTCAAAAATACGGTCGGTAGGCTTACGTTTTGTGGAAAATAGATAGGCGTAGCTATAACGAATACTTTTATCGAGTAAATTTAATTGTTGGTCTAAGCAATCATCATATTTATTCTGAATATTAGTTTGTTCTTCTTCCGACTTATGTTTAGTAAACCTACTAATTTTACAATCAGAAGAATCTGACAAGGCCATTGCTTTTGCCAGATACATTTCACTTGCAGCTGATAAAAACTGTTCATCTAAAATTTGAGGAAGTTTTTTGAGTTGATTTACACAGTTATCAGGTGTGTCGGTGCAGACTTTAGCTTCCTGACCAGACATGGATAAAACATTCAGACTTGCTTCGCTGAGTTTATCTTGCGTAAGAATACTATTACGTTCATTTGCAATAGTCACATTCAAAGCTTGCTGTTTAACATTAACGACCTGACAACCACTCAGAATTGAACCGAGTAGCATGACCGTCAATACTGTTTTGCTTCTTTTTATTGAAAACATTATGGTCAAAATTTAGTGGCTCAATGGTAGGTAGATCATACAAATTTTAAAATATTTTTCAAATGATCAAATAAAAAAAAGGGCTGTCAAAACAGCCCTTTTTTATCTATTTAAGCTTATTTTTTAGGGGTTGCACTTGGTGTTGTAGTTGCAGACATTGCAGGGTTAGTCAAAACTTGCCATACATTCCAGCGGCCTTGTTTTTCAATTTCTTGAATTAAACGATCAGCAATTTCCGATTCATCTGGATATTTCACTTTATAATTTTTAAGTGTCTGAATCGCGTTTTTCTTTTGCTCCATTGCAATATAGTTATTTGCAGCAGCTAGATACGCTTCTTGAACATTACCTTTAATGGCTTTATCTAAGTAAGGAATAGCTTCACGTTGACCACCACCTTCAGATAAACCGAAACCAAACCAGAAGTTCGTTTCTGCATCATCTGGGCTAATTTTTAAAAGTCTTTGAGCATATTCTAAAGATCTAGTGGTATGAACGGTACCTAAATCAAGATTACGTGCAAGAACGCTTGCTTTGAAAGCGCGAAGCAAAATATCAAATGATGCATTTGGGTTTGCAGCAAGTGTATCAAGTTGTTGTGTTACTTCTTTAAGTTTACTTTCAAAGCCTTTACGTTCTTGGCGATCAGTAAAGCGAGGTGGGTAGTGACGAGCTTTGCCTTCTACTAACTGTAAAAAGTCATCAATACTTGTAACATCAATTTCATTTTCACCAGCTAAAACTGCGTATTTCATTGAACGCTGTGAATTATTTACAGTCGGAACAATCAGTTTGTTGACGTCGAGAGTAAGCTGTTTAGTTGGGTCATCTTGACGATTAACGACCATTTTGGTTACTGGCTGTGCAGCAGCGTCTTTTAAGGCAACTTCAAATGCTGGCGGTTGATCGTAGTTAAAAGGATTTAACGCATAAAAAGGAGGAGTAAGCTCTGGTTCCTTGAAAACAAAAGGCTCAATTTTTTGTTGTTTTACAGGTGCCATTGTACAAGCTGTTAAACTTGAGGTCGCAAGGATGATATATGCCAAAGGCTTAAAATTCATAGGATCTTCCGTTCATTTTAGTAAAGTCAGATTTGGTAGTGACAAGTCTAGAAAAAGCTAAACCGACATGCAAGGGTAAGCGTGTTACATTATGAATCAAGAATATTACGTTTTTGATATCTTGTTTTGTGCACCACATTCACGACGCACTTCTTCAAGAATTTTTAGCTCTTCATCACTAAAAGGTTGTTCATCTTGACTTTCTTTTTCGAAGCTAGGATCTAGCTCTGATAGACGCTGACATAAATTATTCATACGCGTTTCATTGTGCTGAATACGATCAAGTAAAACACGCATGCCTTCTAAAATAGGGTCTGACTGATCAGCAGTTGTCGCATATGGAGCAAAACCAATACTTTGCGCATAATCGCGGCGACGTTCTTCATCTTTATCTTTAGTTCTGTCGGCATCTTTATAGATATAGCGAGCAGGGTTTCCTACAGCAGTCACTCCAGCAGGAACAGCTTTGGTCACTACAGCATTCGAACCGACTTTGGCACCTTTACCCACAGTAAATGGACCCAAGATTTTCGCACCAGCACCAACAACAACACCGTCTTCTAAAGTTGGATGGCGTTTACCAGTTTTCCATGTGGTACCACCTAAGGTAACCCCATGATAAAGCGTAACATCATCACCAATTTCAGCAGTTTCACCAATCACAACACCCATGCCATGATCAATAAAAAAACGCTTACCGATTTTAGCGCCAGGATGAATTTCAATTCCAGTTGCAAAACGGCTAAATGAAGAAAGTAGGCGAGCTGCACCTTTACAGTCTTTTTGCCATAATTCATGCGCAACACGATGCATCATAATTGCATGAATACCAGGATAAGTTGTGAGAACTTCTAGTGTATTGCGGGCAGCAGGATCTCGCGCAAATACAGCTTTTATATCTTCTTTAAGCTGCTTAAGCATTGGGTTGATCCTCCTTGTCAGATAATGCTTTTTTCCATTTACCACTTGTTAAAGCTTGTACGCGACTAAAAATACCGCGAAGTAAATGATATTCCATACGATCTAATTGTATACGACCAAATAAACGACGCAAGCGTAAAGGTAATAAACGTGGATTTTCTGGATCTAAAAATTCAATTTCAGTCAGCATTTTTTCAAGATGAGGATAAAACTCTTCCATTTGTTGCTGAGTCACCAAAGGTTCATCCCATTGCATGCTTTGGCCTTGAACTAATGGCATTTCATCTACATTCTGATCGACTTGCTCTTGCTCGAGAGCAGACATGCGAAGTTCGTAACATACAACTTGAATGGCTTGCGCTACATTCAACACGCCATAGTCCGGATTAACAGGAATGGTTAAATGATAATTTGCGAGTGCTAATTCTTCATTTGTTAAGCCACGGTCTTCACGGCCAAAAACAATAGCAATTTGTTGTCCTTGAGATGTTGCCTTAATAGCTTCTTTAGCCGCGGGTCTCACATCAAGTAAAGGCCAAGGAATGGTGCGGCTACGTGCACTTGTTCCAAATACTAAATGACAATCTTTAATCGCATCTTCTAAGGTGTCCACAATCTCAAGATATTCAAATAAATCTTGGGCACCAGCGGCAAGTGCTTGTATATCTGGATGAGGATATGTTTTTGGTGCTACGAGAACTAATTTAATTAGTCCCATTGTTTTCATGGCACGTAAAGCACTACCAATATTGGCAGGCAAAGTCGTATTTACCATGACAATACGCACTTGTGCTAATTGTTTTGACACGGTGGTGTGGTCAAACGAACTCATAAGATTTCCAGAAATTACGAATATTGAGAAACTTCGCTTTGGTATAAATCCAATGCATTGTCCATAGACATACCCGCAGGAGGAGGGGCAACAGCATGTGGACGAACAGGGTCTGCTGCTTTAGCTGCTTTCGACTTTACTTGATATTCAATATAAATATTATCTTTACCAAAATAATCTCTGAGTTTAGCAAGTAATTCATCTAGAGGAGCGACTTTCCATTGCGGACCAAACTGAAGTTCGGCTTGAGCATAGGGTTGATCAATCTGTAACTGTAGAGTGATATGTTGATGCATATCTACATTGCAAAATGGCAAGATCATGTTTTGCAGATCTTTTGCCAATGTTGGCTGCATGAACTCTTCTGTTAATTTGATTTGAATACTGTTAGCACGTTTTTGTCTTATTTCATTTAATGTGAAAGCCTTGGTTAAACGTCCCATTGGACGATCAAAGCCTTCTCGCTCATAAATTTCGCCTTCGAAAATTACAACACGTTCAACTTGAACGATATCTTTAAAACGTTGGAAACGCTCATGGTTGCAGCTGACTTCAATACGTGCAGTACCATCATCAAGTACAATAACCACACGGTTCGGGAAGTTTGCGACATCAATGACCAAACCTGCATAAACTGTCGTAACACCACGACGCGTCGCAGTAATTTCGTTTAGTTTTACAGGAATAAAAGCTTTGAGTTCCTGTCGGTAAACATCAATTGGATGACCAGTTAAATATAAACCAAGCGTATCTTTTTCGCCTTTGAGACGAACTTCGTCACTCCATGGTTTTACTGGTTTAGCTGGCTTGCGTTGAACTTCTTCAACCTCACCAAATAAATCCATAATTCCGCTTTCACGGTTACTTCGAGCTTGTTCAGCGGCTTGAACAGCTTCAGGCAATTGTGCCATTAAGCTTGCACGTTCAATTCCTAAGCAATCGAGTGCACCCGCGCGAATTAAAGCTTCAAGAGTACGCTTATTGATTTTCTTCAAATCAATGCGATGGCAAAAATCGAATAGATCTGTATAAGGACCAAATTGTCGACGAGAGTCAATAACTGACTGCATTGCTTGTTCGCCGACACCCTTAATTGCACCTAAACCATAAACAATCGTTTTATCGTTACTTGCATGGAAATGATAAGTCGACATGTTGACTGATGGTGGTAAGACTTCAAGATTATTGTTTCGACAGTCATCAATCAAAAATACAACACTGTCCGTGTTTTGCATTTCCGATGTCATTACGGCTGCCATAAACTCAGCAGGATAATGGGCTTTTAACCATGCAGTATGGTAGGCAACTAGGGCATAAGCAGCCGCGTGAGATTTGTTAAAACCATAGCCTGCAAACTTTTCCATATAGTCAAAGATATGGTTTGCTGTGCTTTCGTCAATCCCTTTTTCAGCAGCACCTTCTAAGAAGATTTGGCGCTGTTTGACCATTTCCTCAGGTTTCTTTTTACCCATTGCACGGCGTAGTAAGTCTGCGCCACCTAACGTATAACCTGCACAGATCTGCGCAGTCTGCATTACCTGTTCCTGATAAACCATAATCCCGTAAGTTGGTTCTAATACACCTTCTAAAAGAGGATGAAGATATTCAAAATCTCCACCATGCATACGGTGAATAAAGTCAGGAATCAGGTCCATTGGACCCGGACGATACAAGGATACGAATGCAATAATTTCTTCAAATTTGCTTGGACGTGCTTCTTTAAGCATCCGTTTCATGCCGACGGATTCAAACTGGAATACCGCTGTTGTATTTGCATCGGCAAAGACAGAATAGGCTTTAGCGTCGTCTAGAGGAACATGCAAGATATTGAGTTGATCATTACTGTCGCGGTTTTTATTAATATTTTGAATCGCGTCTTCAATAACGGTTAAGTTACGCAAACCCAAGAAGTCGAACTTGACCAGACCCGCTGCTTCTACATCGTCTTTATCATATTGAGCAACACGGTTTGTTCCATCTGCATCACAAAGTACAGCCGAGAAATCGGTAATTTTACCTGGCGCAATGACTACACCTCCGGCATGTTTACCGGTATTTCGGGTTACACCTTCTAATTTTAATGCCATTTCCCAGATTTCGCTTGCATCGTCGTTATCTGGGTTAGATGGGTTGGTCACAATATCTTTAAGCTGTGGTTCCATATCAATAGCGGTAGCTAAATCCACACCGAGCGGTTTGGTAGGTACCATTTTTGAAATACGGTCAGCTAAACCGTAAGATTTACCCAATACGCGCGCAACGTCACGGATTGCACCTTTTGCTGCCATGGTTCCGAAAGTTGCAATTTGTGAAACGGCTTCGCGACCATAAGTACGCGATACATAATCAATAACGCGGTCACGTCCAGCAATACAGAAATCGACGTCGAAGTCAGGCATCGATACACGTTCTGGGTTCAAGAAACGTTCGAAGAGTAGATCGTAACGAAGTGGGTCAAGGTCTGTAATTTTTAAGCTGTATGCGACTAATGAACCTGCACCTGAACCACGACCTGGCCCAACTGGCACACCATTATTTTTTGCCCATTGAATGAAGTCCATGACGATGAGGAAGTAGCCGGGGAAACCCATCTTCAGGATAATACCGACTTCATAATCAATTCGTTCATCGTAAGGCTTACGAATCTCTGGCCAATCTTCACCACGTTTTTCAACAGGGTAAAGATAATTTAAGCGCTCTTCTAAACCTACTTTAGACAAATGTTCAAAATAAGTGTCGATGGTAAAACCATCTGGAATTGGATAGTCAGGTAAAAAGTAAGTGCCGAGTTGCAGTTTAACGTTACAGCGTTTAGCAATATGATAGGTGTTCTCGATAGCGCTAGGAATATCGGAAAACAATTCGATCATTTCATCTGAGGTTTTAAAGTGCTGCTCAGGACTATATATGCGTGGACGGCGATTATCTGCTAGTACATAACCATCAGCGATACAAACACGTGCTTCGTGTGCTTCGAAATCTTCTTTTTCTACAAAGTGCACATCATTATGTGCAACTACACCAACATTATATTGTGCAGCAAGTTTAGCTGCTTCTTGAATAAAGTCTTCTTCACCAGGACGGTCGGTACGTGTTAAAGCAAGATAAACACGGTTACCAAACTTTTCGAGCCATGCTTCTAAAAGGGGAGCTGCTTTTTGCGGGTTAGATGAACAAAGCATCTGACCAACATCACTATGCTGCCCAAGTAAAACGATAATATCTTGATGCTGTTCAAGTACCCATTCTTTTTTTACACATGGAATACTGAGCTGTTGTCCTTCAATAAAACCGCGTGAAACGATTTCAGTGAGACTTTTCCACCCAACATCACTCATTGCAAGTAATGTTGCACGATGTTGAGCATCATCAAGGCGAATCGTACTACCTAAAAGAGGCTTAATACCTTTTTTTAAACAAGCATTATAAAATTTTACCGCCGCATGGAGGTTAGAGAGGTCAGTTAATGCCAACGCAGGCATTTGGTCTTTAACCGCAGCATTGACCAAGTCAGGTATGCGAACTATCGACTCTGTAATCGAAAATTCTGTATAAATACCTAGATGAACAAACTGCATAAACCAATCCTTAATGCGACCGAAGCATAGTTTAACACGCAAAGTTAAAAGGAAATGGTTAATATTTTGGCAAACTGTTAAGGATTTTATTATTTAAGAAGAATGAGTTGAACATCTATTGTACAGTTTTAATATAAAAGACATTATTTTTATAAAATATGACCAGCTCAAACACCAAGGTTTGAGCTGGTTGAAAAACTTAGTACTGCCAGAACATACGTTGAATTTCTTTAGCGTCATTAGTCTTAGTAAGAGCTAATGCAGCAAGAAGACGTGCTTTTTGTGGGTTTAAGTCATGAGCAGCTACCCAACCATATTTATCATCAGGTTGTTCAGCATTACGTAATACGAAACCTTGTGGTACACGTGATGAACGGATAATTTGAATACCATTCTTGTCGTGAAGATTTTGTAAAGTTGGAACGATATAGTTCGCAACTGAACCGTTACCTGTACCAGCATGGATAATCGCTTTAGCGCCAGCTTTTGCATATGCTTCATAAGCATCAGGAAGCATAGAGTCTGAACCGTAAACGATTTGTACCAGTGGAAGTGCATCACCTTTAATATTCTCGATATTAAATTCTGAAGCATTTGTAAAACGTTTTACAGACTGTCTGAACCAGTATGGCTTCCCTTCAACTAATGTACCTAAAGCGCCCCATTGGCTAACAAAAGCATTTGTATGAATGTTAATGCCTTTAGTGACATCACGCGCTGCAAAAATAGAGTCGTTCATGAGAACCATAACGCCTTTATTTTTTGCATCATCAGAAGCTGCCAAAGCAACTGCGCTATAAAGGTTAAGTGGTCCATCTGCTGAAAGAGCAGTTGAAGGACGCATTGAACCAACAATAACAATCGGTTTATCAGTGTGAACAACAAGATTTAAGAAAAATGCTGTTTCTTCTAAAGTGTCTGTACCGTGAGTAATCACGACACCATTAACAGATGGTTTTTTTACCAGCTCATTTACTTGACGAGCAATTTGTAATAATTCCTTGTCAGTAATACTTTCAGAAGCGACCTGTAATGCTTGAATACCAGTGACATTCGCCAAATCTTTGATTTGTGGAACAGCATTAATTAAGGCATCAACTGGAACTTTTGCAGCAGTGTAGGTTGCACTGTTTGCTGAGCTTGCGCCAGCACCCGCGATCGTACCGCCAGTGGCTACAACAACTACATTATTTTTTGCGTAAAGTGGGAGAGAGCAGGCCAATAAGCCCATCGCTAAACCTAAAGATTTAACAGTTTTAGTCAACATCGAAAATATCCTTATGAAGTGACGAAGTAGAAGTTTGCCGAATACGCCTGCTTTTCCTAAGCAAAATACATACCATGTAAAACATATTCGTAACTTGTTTGAATAAGAAGCATCCCTGAATAGCATTTTGTTTTATCAACAATTGCTTAGTCATTGCCTTTATTTAGCGTTAATAAATATCATGAATAAAATAAAAAATCTATTAAGTTTTTCTAATTTATCTCAATTTTTTTGTTTTTAATATAAATGATACAAATGATTTTCTCATTATTATAAAATTTAAAAATAATG
>NZ_JADWOM010000038.1:0-10924 GCF_016106645.1 Acinetobacter sp. ACIN00229 | reverse complement strand
TATTACGACAGGTACGACATGGAGTTTGGTTGATGCAGTTGTCCATAGCAGTAATTTTACGTATCAAGCACGAGTCATTGATGCAGCAGGTAATATTGGAAGTACAGATAGTCAAGCCATTGTGATTGATACAACTGCACCGACTCAGTTAGTAACGATCACAAACTATACCGATGATGTTGGTGTAGTTACTGGTAACTTTAACAGTGGCTCAACAACAGATGATCGTACTCCTGTATTAAATGGTACAGTAAATTCTACCTTGGGAGCTGGTGAGCAAATTGCTATTTATCAGGTGAATGGTGGAAATACAAGTTTCCAAGGATATGCAAATATAGTTGGAACAGCATGGACTTATGAGGTCAGTTCTAATCTAAGTGATGGTCAATCATATACCTATTATGCACGAGTAGTTGACACCGCTGGTAACCTCGGTTCACAAAGTAATAACCTCATATTGACTGTGGATGAAACTCCACCAGATGTAACAGGATTGTCTACTACTACTGTAATAAATTTAGATACTGCAAATGGTGTTCCGCCTTCAGGAACTACAACAACGTTAACAGCTACTAACAATGATTTGATTACTCGTGATGCGACTCCAAGTGAAATCTCGGGTACATTAAGTCGTACATTAGGTGCTGGTGAAGCATTACAGATTTCGATAGATGGTGGAACCTTATGGACAAATGCAACATTAACTGGTTTAACCTGGACACATGTACTAACCCAAACTTACACAACTGATGTAAGTTTGAACGTTAAATTTAGATTAATTGATACAGCCGGAAATGTTGCAGACTTAACAGGTCAGGACAAAACTGTAGTAATTGACCTAACTTCACCGACAGGAATTACTACTGCACCTAATGTGCCTGATGTAACGACTATTTCTACATCATATACCTTTAACAGTGCAACATATGGTGTGCTTGAAGCAGGGACAACAATTGCCCTTGTTAATGATGTTAATAACAACGGTATGTGGCAAGAAGGTCAGGATAAAGTCGTGGCATCTGCTGTAGTTGCTGCTAATGGTAGCTGGACGATTACCACAACGCTGCCTGCTGGTGCATTGAATCTGGCATTCTTGGTTTGGGATGTTGCAGGTAATGTATCGTCTATTAGTCAAGTGACTAATACTGGCGTAGCTTCTTCTGCAACTGGTAGCCAAACCATTACTACAACTTGGGGTGGTACAACGGATGCTGAAGGTTATGGGTTGAATGCTGCTGCAGTAACAATAAGTGCAGATGGTTCATGGTCATTCTTCCAAAGCGTACGAGGTACATCTGGTACAACGACAGCAAATGCAGGACGAGTCTATACCCAGAATAATTCATTAACTGACTATAGTTCTTTATATCTGGCAGAGCCAAGTACTACAAATGGTGCTGGTTATAATGTGAATGATGCTGGTTACGGTCGTTTTATAAACTCGGCAATGTTTGCAGATATCAATCGTGATGGTTATGTTGATGTAATGTCACAAGTAAGTAGTTATGGTAACAGTGGACGAACTGCGTACTGGCTACAAAATGCCGATGGTAGTTATACACCTCAGGCTTTAAATCAAGGAACATTAAATCATTTAGGTGGTGCAATTGCTTATGATCGTACCGGTGATGGTTATTTGGACTTTGTATTAGCAGATTCAGCTGCGGACTCTATTTCATTTATCGTCAATAATGCTGGTACATTAACTTATGAAAATAATGGTGAAGCTGGTAGACCCCCATCATTCGCTGGAACGGTATCTAATGGAGTAGGGACAGGAAGCGTTACAGGTACAGCACTACCATCTGGGTTCTCTGTATTGCATGAAACTGGAGCAGTTGATCTGGACAACAATGGTACAGTTGATATTGTGGTGCACTCAGATCAAGGAACCGGTCAAAGAAGCATGGCTTTACTCTATAACTCAGGAGGAACATCTGGATTTACATACATTACCAAAACAAATATTTTTGCAAATGATGGTGAGGATGACTACGGGAACTACTCACAATCTACAACATTTGCTGATTTCAATGGTGATGGTTGGCTCGATATTTACCTCAACCGAGGTTCAAAAGCTGGTGCAAATTCAAATGAAAGCCGTATTTATCTGAATGATGGTACAGGAAAACTGAATGCAACGGATGCTGAAGCCTTATGGTTTGGCGATACTAAAAAAGGTGGAACATCCTTTGCAGTGGACTGGAACTTTGATGGCAAAATTGATGTCATTGAAGTCCCTGCACAAGTAGCAGGAAGCGGCTACAGTGCATTTGCACCAACACTATATCTGAATCAAGGCAATAATGTTTGGACTGGTGGCGGTACAGCATTAACCACTGCAACATATTCAGATATTACAGGTGCTGTTGTGGTGGATTACGATTGGGATGGTTCATTGGATCTAGTATTTTATCGTGCAGGATTAGATGGGGCAGTAGTATCAACGACGAATAGTGCACCAACAATATTAGTTAAGAATACAAATGTTGCCGCTGATGGTACAAGTTTACAAATTCGTATTGTTGATGGTCAGGGTATCAATACTTATTATAGCAATACTGTAAAATTGTATGATTCGGCAGGAAATCTGGTCTCTACACAAGTGATTAATCCTCAATCTGCTGGTTCAAGCAATAGTATGGGTCTAGTAAGTTTTTATGGATTAGATTCTAATGAAACCTATTCTGTACAATTGCTCAGAATTACTAATGGTGTATCCGATAATGTGAGTGGTGTTGCCAATCTTGGTGGTTATACCAATACAACTATCAATACAACATGGAGTGGTTTAACTACTGGTAAAGCCAATGAAGCTTATGTATTGACTGCAGAATCTGGTTCTTCAGTGAATAATAGTGCAAGTAACGGTGTAGGCATTGTCGGTACAGGTTATAACGACCACTTCTTCGGTACATTAGGTAACGATCACTATAATGGTGGTGGTGGTTGGATTATTAATGCTGCTGGTGCAAAAGAATGGGTTGCCAATGGTGGGGAAGATATTCTCGACTATAGCCTATTAAATGCACAAATAGCCGTTAATGTAGCTATAGGTACTATAACTAAAGTCATTGCTGGTATTACTTATATCGATACATTTGAAAATGTTGAGAAATTTATCACAGGTAGTGGTGATACAACATTTACAGGTGGTTCAGGTAATGATTATTTTGTCGGTGGACAAGGTAATGATACCTATAATCTGGGAGGAGTTGGTGGCGGTAGCGATACAATTTACCTTACGCTGCTGAATACAGATGCGACAGGTGGTAATGGCAGTGATGTCGTTAATGGTTTCCATGTTGGTAAGGTTGGTACAGATAGCGATGCAGATATCATTGACTTACATGAGTTATTAGATAGTTATACTGGAACGCCAAGTTTATATACTGATACAGACGGTGTAAAATTGGATATTTCTTCATCTCATATACTTGACTATTTAAAAATTTCAAGTGATGGAAGTAATACTACTATTGCAATTGACCGTGATGGTGGAGCTGATAACTATTCGAATGTTTTGACTTTGAACGGGATTGATACAGATTTAATTACCCTACTATTGAATAACCAATTAGTTATTTAAAATTGCAAAAAAAAATGGCGCCTAGGCGCCATTTTTTTTGTTCTAAAAACTATTAAAGGATAAAAATGTTAAATTTAAGAAATATTAAAACGATTTCTATTATTGGTGGTGGCACAGCGGGGTGGTTTGCAGCTTTGACGATGAGACGATTATTTCCTTCTAGTGTAGATATACAGGTTATTGAATCGCCTAACATTGGTGTACTGGGTGTTGGGGAAGGAGGATTACTTAACTTAATTCAAACCTTAAATAAATTAGGGATCCCGACCAGCGAATTTATGCGTGAAACTGGGGCTAGCCTTAAATGGGGTTTTTGTTATGAGGGGGGGAGAACTGGTCAACGAGATGATGAGTTTTATCATTTATTTATTAATCCTGAGTTGTCTCCCTTTAATTATGAATATAGAGGATTTTATCCTATAATTTCTTCTTTAATATCTCAAAATATTCCATTAGCTAATGTTGTTAAGGGGTTTAATGCTATTGTTAATCAAGTTTCACAAAAAGAGGCCATTGATCATTTAGTTGCAACATCTGGTGTATTTACATCTTTACATTTTGATAGCGATAAAGTGGCAAGCTTTCTTTGCCAAAAGACTACTGAGCGTGGCGTAAAACATTTACAAATGAAAGTTCAGGATATTTTTTTGATGAACACGGATTTGCGAAACAAATTAAAACGGAAGAAAGCTTACTAGATACAGATTTTATTATAGATGCAAGTGGTTTTTCTCGTTTGGTAGTAGGGAAAAAATTAAAAAGTAAATGGATTTCATTTAAAAAATATTTAACTTTAAATTGCGCAATTCCATTTCACATTTCACATAAAGGAAAAAATCCAGAGTTGGTGACAAGAGCTACAGCTATGAATGCTGGTTGGATGTGGCAAATTCCTTTGAAGGAACGCATAGGAGCAGGTTACGTATTTAATAGTAATTTCTTATCTGAAGAGCAAGCAATTATTGAAGTCGAAAAATATTTAGGATATGAAATAGAACCTCAAAAAGTATTACATTTTGAGTCAGGTCATTTTGAAAAAGTTTGGCAAAAAAATGTATTAGCATTAGGACTTGCTTCAGGCTTTGTTGAACCCTTAGAAGCGACATCAATTGGTCAAATGTTAGAGCAATTAAGGGTTTTTGAGCAAGTAATATTACAAAGTGGTGGAATCATATCTGATTTGAGTATTAAAAATTATAACCATGGTAATTCTGCAACTTGGCAGGGTATATGCGATTTTCTACGTATGCACTATGACTGTCCAAGAAAAGACTCTCCATTTTGGCAATCTATTGCACAAACACCCTATCCAGAAAGTTACGCTGCCTTAAAAGAAGTCTTCTTAGAACGTTGCCCTAGAATGGAAGATATTAAAGGTTATACGCAGCATGGATGGAATGGAATTTTTCATGTGGTAAATTGGATCTTTGTTGGACAGTCCTTAGGACTTATTTCATCAGAAGCTTGCAAGGATGAGCTAGATTTTTTACCTGAAAATTTACGTGATGATATAAATAAGAAAGTTCAAATTTTAAAATCATAAATTATTTATTAATTGTATAAATATAGAGTATCTATACTTTATATTTATCTTGGATTTTTTTTGATAAAAAGCCATTAAACATATGTAGTTATAAGTTTTTAATGAGTGAATTCATAATACCAGTTTTTATAAAAGAATATGCAGAAAATATCAATTAAAGACAAATTTACTTAATATAACCAAACGTAGTTTATTGCATGACTCGAAAGCAACTAATGAAAAAAGAATGGGATTTATGGCTGAAACACTGTAAGTTAAATACAAGTAAAAATAGTAGAAAATTAATTTTTATAATTCATAAAATTTTTTATTAGCTGTTAAAAAATAGGTATTACTGTGAGAGGAAAGAATATGATTAAAGAAGGTTTGCTTAAGTGAGATTTAATTATACTATTTACCCATAAGAAAATTAGAGCTGATCCTCATTATTTTATTTCATATCTTAAGAGTAAACTACTTTTAAAAAATCCATTTTTATTTATTGAAAGATTTTTTAATATTTTTAATATTTACTATTGTTTTAAATGAAAACTTTTTTTCGCAAATTAACAAGAATTATATAGCTAATACAAATAATAATTAAAATAACAAATAGCCTGAGTTGAAAGTATTCTATGAATTTATTTACACCATCCCGAAAAGTTAAAAAAATTTACTTTCGTAAAGGGGAGCATCAATTTGTTCTACTTTCCCTCTTTATTTTTAATGCTACAAATCAAAAATGGAAAGATGATGAGATTAAAAAAGTAGTTCAAGAAGCAAAAAAAAAGGATTACAAACATCTTCTTAATACATTACGTAATCACTCAAGCACTTGATTTCAACTTTATATTCAATTGAATCTAAAATGAAAATTACAACTTGTATTAAATGCAAACTTTTTCTTCATAAAATGACAATATTTGTTACATAAAATAAACAATAATCGTTTTTGTGATTAAAATCACAAAAAGTCAAAATGGGATAATTTTAAATATTAACCTATTAATTAATAAGCTTTTTTATATGGTCGTTAAAAAATATCTAGAACTAGCAATTACAGTAATTTTATTTGCACCTGCATGCACAATTAGTGCATCGACTGTAACTTTCTAAGGTAAAGTTTCGATTTCAACTTGCTTCTAAGCTACAGGAACATCACCTATAACTCTAAACAGTGTGACAGACAGTTAATGGCTTAGCAATTAAAACAGGACAGACGAGCGCTAATTACGAATTTGGGGACTCATCAATATATTGCTGAGGGCGGTAATGCAACTGCTGCTGCTGTTACTAGCATAGGGGGAATACACTTGAGCTATTAAAAAACTCTTAAATAATGACCAGTTATAGGTGGTTGTTTTGCCGTAATTTTTCCATAGGATAGAAATGAATATTTTCCTCGATTTATTTCAAAAGTTTTTACTTTTAGTAATTTATTTTTTAAATTTAAGCTTTAGATTTAATAGTTTTGCTAGTGTTGTACGCGTTGGTACACGTGTAATTCTTGAAGATAGTCAAACTGAAAAAACAATTTATTTTCAGAATAAAGATAATAAACCCGCTTTAGTACAAATCTGGTTGGATGAAAATTGTACACTTGATGCTACAAAAGCACCATTTGTGATTACTCCTCAAATTTTCCGTATGGAAGCAAATACAAGTCAAATTGTTCGATTACGTTATACGGGTGAACTTGTCTCTAACTCACAGGAATCTTTATATTATCTGAATTTTATTCAGTATCCTTCTAACAAACAAAGTGAAATTGAAAATAATAATCATTTAATGGTTGTATTTAAAAATAGAATTAAAGTTTTTTTTCGGCCAAAAGAATTAAGTGATTTTATGAGTTCTTCAATAGTTATAGATAAACTCGGATTTCTTATTGATCCTGCTGATAAAAAATTAACAATAAATAATCCAACTCCTTATTTTTCTAATATTCAGGAAATTGGGCTACAAATAAATGGTAAATATTTTATTCTAAAAAAAATATTATTGTTGAACCAAAATCAACTTCACGTTTTATTGTAAAAATTCCAGATTATATCAATGAAAATGCAAAAATAAAAGCAACTCTAATTAATGATTATGGTGCACTCGTTGTACGTATTGAATCACTAATTTTTTGATATAAAAATGAGAATTACATTATGAAAATAAATTATTCATATCTGTTTTTATCTATCTTGCTAGTGGAAGCTATTGCAAATAGAGTCCAAGCGATGGATGAAAAAATCATCAATCAATAAAAAAATCTAATTTATTGGAATATTTAAATAAAAAGAAAAATATTTTACTTGATAAGTACAAGGTTGATATTTATTTAAATAACCATTTTATTCAACGCATGAAAATAGATATTAAAGATAAATCTAATAATGTTAAACTATGTTTGTTTTTGAAAAATTTAAATATTTTAGGATTAAAAGATAATTATATACAGATAGGATCAAGGCTAGGTAGAGAGCAACAGTATTTTTATATTCAGGGGTGGATAAAAAATAGCCAGATTGGCCCTTATCAAAGCAATTTAATTTTAGATTTTAGTATTCCACAATCAGGCCTTTTATCTAACCCAAGAGGTTATATTAATCTTATAAATTGGGATTCAGGTAGTATAGTTGCTTTTATTAAGCATATTTATAATTACTATTACAACTGCTTTAAAGTTGAAGACAATCATAGCAGTCAAGATTCTGCTTATGTTTCTTTAAATGGTGGCATCAATATTGTAAAATTACAATATCGGCAGCATTCTAGTTGGAGTTACAATTAAAGCTCTGGCGAAAAATGGAATAATATTCGCAGCTATTTTATTTATCTTTTAGCTTCTATTATTCGTAGTCAAGAAAATTTTGGTAAAGTATATACTTTTGGTCAGCTTTTTTCATGTTCAAGTTTTTATGATTTGTCACAAGTCTCAAAGAGAGTACTTAATTTTAGGTAAATATTTTAATGATTCTTCATACTCATTAAATTTTTCACTTGTAGATCACAATGGTGTTAAGCATAATTTTCAAAAGAAGATTAACTTAACGAGCAATTAATTAATATTTTTCTTGGTTCATATTTATTAACTAGAGCGAGTTAAGAAATGTTTAAAAATCTCTATCATGTAAAATCTGTAAATAGCGGATTAATTCGCCTTTTAGAGAAATTTTGTATTAATAACAATATAAGACTACCTAGAGAAACTTCGCTTTTTAATTTTAATGATAGAGTCCCTTTCTCCGAGTGGCTATCATTACTTAATTATATTGAAAAAAATTATTCAAGTCCAACTTTGAGTTTTGAAATAGCGCAATTAGTTGAGTCAGAACATCTAGGTATATTAGGATATATTGGTAGCTGTAGTGATAATCTAGGAAGTGCTCTTCAATTTTTACTTAAATATCATCGATTAAGTTATGATTTCATGGATTTGTCGGTAAAGTTTAATGATAATGAGTTAGTAATTAGCTGGGAGTTTGATCCATACTTTAAGGCCGGTAAACTAGCTGATGAAACTATGATAGCTATATTTTTTAAATTTGTAAGTAGCTTAATTTTTCCAAGTACTTTAAAAATTAGTAAAATTGAATTTACTTCACAAACGCCGAAAGATAAAAATATTTATGTAGACTACTTTAACTGTCCAGTTTATTTTAATCAAGCTAAAACAAATATATATTTCCCTTTAAGTGGCTTAAGTTTAAAAATAACAAAAGCAGATAAAACTTTAAACTATTTTTTAATTCAACAGGCTGAAAAATTACTTCTTGATTTACCAGAAAATGATTCATTTGAAGACCTTGTTCGTTTAGAAATAATTCATTCATTGAATCAAGGGGGGATATCTATTGAAAATGTTGCAAAAAGAATGGGTTACTCCCCAAGAATGTTCCAGTACCAGTTAAAACAAAAGGGATTGAATTTTAAACAAAGTTTGAATCAGGTAAGAAAAGAGATGGCTGTTAAATATTTATCTGATCTTAATTTATCAATTCTTGAAATATCATACTTGCTATCATATCAAGAACAAACATCATTTATTCGTGCATTTAAATCATGGATGGGCTTAAGTCCTTTACAATATAGAAGAAAAAATATTAATAATTATTCTGATACTTCTTTGGAATAATATGCTAATATAATTATACTTTATAACCTATAAAAATAATCATAAATTTTTTATATTTTAATACTCTTAAGTAGAAATTTTTTAATAATTAATAGTTTTTAAGTTAAAATTAAAAAATAAAGGTCTTGAAATAAATTAATGGAATGACCATATTTAACCACCATATCTGTGGAGCAAAGTTAGCTTCTATCAAAGGAACGGTTTATGGCTTGTTGGCACAGTATTATGGAGTTTGTGGATCACGAACGCCGAGCAATGAGTAGGGACACCGTTGAATTCAGCATGGTTTGGGATGGGAAAAAAACAAACAACGTGGGCTAGAACAGGCATTGATAATGGTGTCTTAATTATATTGTCAACTATTCAGTTTAAAGTAAGTTTATCTATTTAGCCTATTATGGATAGTACGCAATGTCTGGAAAATGGTAATACCTTTATTTCTGAATGCGCCTTTGGACGTATATTTAAGGTCACCTTGCAGGGCGAAGTAGCATGGGAATATGTGATTCCTTATTTTAATGAATATCCAAAAAACATGAACATGTTATTCCAGGGAAACATAACAGTCTTTTCCTAGCGTATCTTTATTCTAAACATCAGTTGTCGTGGTTAAATATGAAATAATACTCATCTTTGATGTACTATTGTTAATTAGTGAGAAGACTCTAATTCCAAATTTAATCAATGGTTACCTCGGCAATACAAATTGATAAGCAAAGCAAGGTAGTAGGGTTTCATCACGAAGCTTTAGATCATGTCGTATGGCAAGGTTATGGTAATGCTAAGTTTAAAATGGGATGCGAGAAGGAATTGGATATGTTTGATAATTTTATACTGAAGACATCGAGTAAGTAGAAGTCAGTTCATATTACTGCTCATGTTCAGAATATTCAAAAAGGTTTGAGCAGTTGGTTGCGGCTTTAACGTGAATTTTTTTATTTAATTCATTTAATGTAAAATAATTAAATATCCATTTGATATTTAGCATGCATTACAACATAACAAAAAATAAAAGTAGAAATAATAAATTTTAACGGTGTCTATGTTTTAATTTTGGGTATTTCTCCCTAATTTAAGGAGGAAAATTCTACAAGCAGTTGCTGACTGTAAAAAGAAACAGCGTGTTCATTAAATAAGAAAATCTAATCAAGACAAGAGATTCTCAGAAACCGTAGGCTCTTTTTTATGTCTGGTACTTAAAATAATATGGAATTACATGTCCTTACTTCCATTAATTATACATCACCCTATTACGGCAAACATAGCAAACTCAGCAAGGAATATTCACAAAGCTTTCATTATATTCATAGAGGTCTCTTGAAGTAGCCTCTATGCAATTGACAAAGCAAAGCCCTGTTCATCCTTTAGGAGGAGGTTTTTGTTGGTTTAGTTGAGAGCGCCATATTTCTGTACAATGTTCAGCCTCAAGAGAATTGGATATTTCCGTTCGTGTATGGGATGAGTACCTACTATGAAATTAAGAAAATATGCCAGTATAAAGTTATCCATTAAGAAGCCATCATGGGTTTTATATAATTCAGTAGCTTCTGATTGAACTAAAGGTCGTGTATGGTAAGAGTAAGATGATATATCTATCAGTAAAACTTTTAACTATTAAAGTATATATCCAAATTTCAAAAGCTATTATTTTTCAGAATAAGATTAATTTTTATTATATTGTAAAATT
>NZ_JADWOM010000037.1:0-11160 GCF_016106645.1 Acinetobacter sp. ACIN00229 | reverse complement strand
AAAACGGTCAATGATATTTAATTGATTTAAGAACCATAATTTGCACCAAATTTTACGCTGTCACGATTCATTGAATAAACCAAGTGAAAAGTTACGTAAAAAAGACGCTAATAGTTTATTGGTGTAAATAAAAAATCGAATATTACAAATAAACGGAATGAATATGGATAACGTAGCTCAGCTAGAAACTGACACTAATTTCCAAAGTCGAAAGAAAATAACTTGGGGTGTTTTTAGTGTCCTGCTGTTATTTTTAGTCGCAGGCATTATATATTATTTTTTTGTATACCGATTTTATCAATCTACTGATAATGCTTATGTTCAGGCAGATGTTACTTGGGTCATGCCAAAGATTTCAGGCGAAGTGATTGAGTTATTAATTAACGATAATCAGGTGGTAAAAAAAGGGGAAACTTTGGCGGTATTAGACCACCGCGATTACCAAGCTCGTTATGATCAGGCGAGTTCTGTCGTCAGCTTAAAAGAAGCGGCGCTTGGTGTACAACAACAAAATGAAAAGTCTGCTAAATCTTCCATTACTGAAGCAAATAGTGGTGTAGTGGCAGCTCAAGCAGACTTAACTCGTTTAAGAAAAGATTTTGAACGTTATCAAGATTTACTAAAAGATGGGGTAATTACTCGTCAAAACTTTGAAGGCATTCAGTCTCAATATTTAACAGCTCAGGCACAACTCAGCAAGGCACAAGCAGCCGTTAATGCAGCAGAAGCTCAGTTGGGGAGTTTACAAGCCAGTCGAGCGCAGCTTTTAGCAGATATTCAAAGTGCTCATGCAAACTTAAACCTATATCAGGTCGATCTGGCTTCATCCAAAGTGGTGAGTCCTGTAGATGGCAAAATCGGTAGTCTTGCAATCCAAAAAGGCTCACGTGTTTCTCCGCAAACCCGCTTAATGGCGATCATTCCTAAAAACAGTTTGTATGTACAAGCCAATTTCAAAGAAACCCAAATTGAAAAAATGCATATTGGGCAGAAAGTTGAACTCAAACTTGATGCCTATCCAAGCCTAACCTATAGCGGGAAAATTGAGAGTTTTTCACCAGCATCAGGCGCAACTTTCTCACTCATGCCACCAGATAATGCCACAGGAAACTTTAACAAAGTTGTTCAGCGTATTCCTGTGCGTATTGCCATAGATTCAAGCCCGCATATCGATTTGATAAAACCTGGTATGTCGGTCAGTGCCACCGTTGACCTAAGAACTTAATAATAAAATTTTAGGTAATAAGACATGAATAAGCACGTTGACGCCGAGTGGATGTTTCCCGCAAAGACGGCATGGGCAATTTTTGCTGCCATGATTTTTGGCAACTTCATGGCGATTCTTGATATTCAGATTGTGGCGAGTTCTTTAAACGAAGTTCAAGCTGGAATGAGTGCAAGTCGTTACGAAGTCACTTGGGTGCAAACTGTTTATTTAATTGCCGAGATTATTGCAATTCCAATGTCGAGTATTGTCTCGCGGGTGCTTTCAACACGGGTGTATTACACCATCTGTGCAATTGGTTTTACGGTCAGCTCTTTACTTTGTGCCTTGGCATGGAACTTGGAAAGTTTATTGGTTTTTCGTGGCATTCAAGGTTTTATGGGCGGCGGCATGATTCCGACCTCCATGACGGCGTTGTACTTACTTTTTCCAGAACCAAAACGTTCATTGCCATTGGTTATGTTTGGCATGATCAGTACTTTGGGGCCGGCCATTGGCCCAACCATTGGCGGCTGGCTCACCAATAACTTCTCATGGCACTGGATGTTCCTGATTAATATTATCCCGGGCATTATCATTGCTACGGTCATTTACTCGGGTCCAAATATTGACCGTGCAAACTATTCACTCATTAAAAGCATGGATTGGTTTAGCCTCGTTGGTATGGCGATGTTTTTGGGTGGGCTTGAGTATTTCCTTGATGAAGGCGCGCGACATGACTGGCTTGCAGACACAGGTGTTCGTATTGCTTTCATGATTTGCGTTGTGGGCGGCATGATTTTCTTCTCTAGAAGTTTCACCCAGCCTAAGCCTTTGCTCGATTTGTCAGTATTTAAAAACAAAAACTTTACCTTAAGTGCCATCACAACTTTTGTGATTGGCATGGCGCTCTATGGTTTGGGTTACATGATTCCTGTGTTTCTTGGGCAAGTCCGTGAAATGAACAGTAGCCAAATTGGTCACGTCATGATGGTGACAGGTATTGTCATGTTCTGCTTTGCGCCGTTTCTTGCGTGGCTCATTCCCAATTTTGATACCCGAAAAACCGTATTTGTCGGAATGATTTTGGCTGGCTTTGGTGTGTGGCTCAACTCGCACCTCAGCATTCATAGCGATTACGACTTTATGTTTTGGCCGCAGATTTACCGTGGTATTGGTCTCATGATCTGCCTGATTGTGGTTTCGCATTTAGCCATGAGCACTTTGCCACTCAGCAAAGTAGCCGATGCCAGTGGCATTTATAACCTGATGCGTAATATCGGAGGCGCGGTTGGACTAGCACTGATTAACTCATCCTTGGATTGGCTGACTGCGCTACATGTTACCCAGATTAATCAGTCGATGACACCGCAAAACTGGATTTTTACAGAAAGACTCGACCAACTTACGGCGCAATATCAGGAAGTTGGCTCAAATGCACAGCAAATCGCACTCAGTGTGATTTATCGCGACATTCATTTTCAGGCACTAACATCTAGCTTTAATGATTTATTACGCATGCTCGCAATCATCATGTTTGTGACCGCATTTTTAACCATCTTTATGGATCGGGGGAAGAAAATGAACATGTAGCGATTTAGAAATAAAGAGCAGCTTTCAAAGAATGAAAAACAATAGGGCATATCAAAACGTATCCCTTCATAGAAAAAGAACATTGATCTGAGTTTTCTAAAATCGGTTGATGAGATCGGGGAACTCGCAAATTAGAGGTGGAAGGTTAAAGGATTATGATTAATACAACGTATAAACTAATTTCAAAATTGAACCTGAAAAACACGACTTATGGTCAATATTTTGAAAAAGAGCAAATCGATACTGAGCGATTAAAAGTGATGTATTCCATTTACGAACAGTATTATGAAAATACAAGATTTTCTATTTTCGTAGATGATTTCCAAAATAAAAGCGGTGCAATCTTAATTTTTGATTCACAAACAAATGAGATTGTGGGCTTCTCTACCGTTGTGGTGCAGCATTTCTACTTAAACGGTAAGGACTACACCGTATTATTTAGCGGTGATACGGTCATTTTGAAGAAGTTTTGGGGTACGCGTAGTCTACAAAGTACCATGCTCAAACTCATGATTAAGCTTCGAATCAAATATCCATTTAACGAACTCTATTGGCTCCTGATTTCTAAAGGCTATAAGACCTACCTGCTACTCGCCAATAACTACTATGTGTACTACCCAAATATAAAAGATGAAAACCAGCATCTTTCGGAAGTCGTCGAACACTACTGTGAGAAATTCTTTGGCGAATATTATGATAAAGATGCAGGCCTGTTAAATTTTGGAGATGACTATCAACCATTAAAAGGTGAAGTTGCACCAATTACTGCCGAAATGAGAGAAAAGAACCCAAATATTCATTTCTTTGAGCAGTTGAATCCGACATGGAAAGCAGGCACAGAACTGCCGTGTATTGGCCGTCTTGGCTGGAAAGATATTGCCCGTTTCCCAGTGAAGCTCATTACTAAACCTACAAGCAAGGGAAAGTTTGAAGCCTGTGTAACGTCTAAAACAAAACGTAGAGAGGCCATCCAATGAAATCTAATGAATGGCTAACGCTTGGCTCGCACCTGATTTTAAAAAAATGGTGTGATGCATCTGACCGTAATTTCCAAAAACAGTTTAAAGCTTTAGAAGCGACACAACGTCAAATCTTGCATTCGATTTTACAGACCTCTACCTTTGCCAAAGATAAAAAAGTTCAAAACTATGATCAGTTTGTAAAATCATTTCCTGCGACACGTTACGGCGCATGGCGTGAAGACATTCAACGTTACCGTGAACAAAAGCTGTCACTGTCTAGCAGTAAACTGGTTCGTTTCCAGCCGACCAGTGGTTCGAGTGAACAAATCAAGTTTATTCCGTACACCAAGCTGTTTTTAGATGAACTTGACCATGCAATTGCGCCGTGGATGGCGAGTTTATATCGCAAATGTCCACAGCTTAGTTCGGGTACACATTATTGGTCAGTGTCGTGGTTGCCTGAAAGTCAGCGTGAAGTTTTAAAAGACAAAAACCTAAATGACGATAGTGAGCTACTTGGTGTAGGTAAGCGAATTTTGTCTAAGTTTACCCAAGCTGTTCCAAGTAATGTTGCCTTTGCCGCCAATGCTGACGATGCACTGTTTGCCACCATTTGTTATTTGGTGGCAAACCGTAACTTAGCGATGATCTCGGTGTGGAGTCCAACTTTTGCGCTGCAATTGCTTGAACGTTTGGAGTTGCTGCAACAAGATGTGATTGAGGTTTTACAAAGTGGTTTATGGGGCAACCGTCAGGCTTCATTAAACGAAGTGACCGCACCGCATAACCCTGAAAGCGCTCAAGCCCTAATTGACAGTACAAACGGCGCACAGATCGACTTTAAAAAACTTTGGCCAAAGTTAAGCTTAGTGTCAAGTTGGGATACCGCAGGTTCAAAAGCTTGGGCTGAAAAATTACAAGAGAAGTTACCCAGTGTGCAGTTTGAAGGCAAAGGTCTATGGGCGACCGAAGGTGTCGTCACGATTCCCTATAACGACCAATATCCGCTGGCGTATCAAAGTCACTTCTACGAATTTGAATATTTAGAAGGCGAAAAACAAGGGCAAATCATTCCATCGTGGCAGCTTAAACAAGGCGATGTGGTGAGCCCACTGATTACTTCAGGTAATGGCTTACTTCGTTATTGTCTGGATGATTGCTTACGCGTCACTGGCTTTATAGAGCAAATTCCGTGTTTTGAATTCCAAGGCCGCCGTTTTGGGGTGGATCTGGTCGGTGAAAAGTTAGCACCTGAAACAGCTCATCAGTTATTGTCGCAGTTAAATGAAACCGAATCGAAAGCGATTTCTTTACTGGCGATTGATACCCAACAACAAGTTAAACCATTTTATTGCGTACTTTTTGAAGGTGAAATTCATCACAGCATTAATAATGAATATATCGACAGTATTTTGCGTCAAAACTTCCATTACGAACTTGCTCGAAACTTAGGACAGCTCGACCAGCCTCAAATTCGCCAAGCCAATAATGGGTGGAATGCCTACAAAAAATTGGTCATGTTTGATGGCATTATCGAAGGTAATATCAAACCTGAGCCACTTAAAAAAGTCACCCTCAATAGTTTGGAACAACTATGAAAGGGATGAAGCCATTTAATACTCGGTTTTTAACACTTCGACACGCCTTATATCTAGGCGTGTTGTTGGTGTCGAATACACATGCCATGACTTTAGATGAGGCTTTGTCGGCTAGTTTAAGGCATGAAAGCCAGCTTGAAGTGAGCCGTTTAAGCGTGAACCAGTCCACTGCTATGCTTGAACAGGCCAAACAACGTGATGGGCTCAAAGTCAATTTAGTCGGTCAACTGGACTATGAAAGAATAGATACGCCTTCACACGTCCTGTTTCCAACCGAAGGAAACCGTAAAGGCCGAAGTTTGCAATTGCAGGCTGATTATCCGATTTATACCTCTGGTCGACACCGTTTAGAAATAGATGTTGCCGAAAGTCAGCTTTCTGCCCAAAACCAAGGTTTGTCAGATCAAAGATCGGAAACTATTTTAAATACGGTGATGGTCTATACCGACGTATTAAAGAAGAAAGCCATTTTAGAACTTAGACAAAAGACCATGGCAAATCTGCAACGGTCTTTATATGAGTCAAAGCGCCGTTTTGACGTGGGCATGATTACCCGTGCAGACTTGGCTCAGGTTTTGGCGCAAGTTGCACAAGGCCAAGCTGATATCACACAAGCTCAATCTAACTTAACCGTAAGCGAAGCGCAGTTTTACCAAGTGACGGGTGTAACGCCTGAGAACCTTGTCGCCATTAAACAACTGCCAGTTATTCCGGCTACCTTAGATGAAATTTTGGCACAAACCAAGAACCATCCGGCTTTAATGCGTAGCAAATACGAAAAGCAAGCCGCAGAGAAACAATATGCTCTAACCAAACGGGAACTATGGCCAACGGTCATGCTCACCAGCCGTGCCGGAAAGCAAGATGAGGCAAGCTATATTGGTTCGGAAAGTAATAACTATATGGTTGGGGTGCAGCTTAATGTACCGCTCTATGACGATGGCTTAAATCGTGCCAACGTTAAAAAAGCACAGGCCGATATCGATTTGGCTAACCAAAAAACGCGAAGTCTTGAACTGGATTTAAATAAGCGTACACGCACGACCTATGCACAGCTTCAAACCATTCGACAAAATAAAGAAGCACTGGCAAATGCCATAGAGGCAGCATCTATTGCTTTTGTCTACACACGTAAAGAGTTTGATGTCGGCACCAAAACCACATTTGATTTGCTCAATACTGAGCAAAAGCTACTCGATGCACAAACTCAGAAAACCGTGAATGACCAAGACGAAGTGGTGTTTGTCTATCAGTTACTCGACCAAATGGGGCGTTTAAATAACTTAGTTCCCGTACAGACCGCACAACAGGTGAATAATGAATAAAATAAATCCACCACTTGCTGAGAATACGCTGATTACCCGAGAAGCAACTTTGGCAGATGATCAGGCTTTACGAGACTTAATCGCCGTACCCATGACCACCAAAGGCATACAAATTAGCTTTCAGCGAGAACCAAGTTATTTTAAAGCGTCCGACATTGTCTATCGGCATAAACTGCATGTCGTGATTGAAGACACCGAAAGCCAAAAGAATGTCGCTTGTTATAGCAATGGTTACCGCCCATGTTATGTCGATCGGAACGTTCAAAACTTAAGGTACGCGGGAGATTTACGGGTAGATCATAACTATCGAGGTAAATCACTGGTGAAGGTTTTGGCAAAGCATGTAAAACAAACCATGCATGAACCGAACTATAGCCAAATGATTATTTTTGATGATAACCACGCCGCACGCGCTGCCATCCAAACGGGCAAAACGGGAATGCCTGATTATTATGACGAAGGACTCATCGAGACATTAAGCCTCACCGACACTGGTGCAAAACGGAAAATCACGGCTTTTTTAAAGCAGACTTCTCCGCAGAGTGACATTCAAGAGATCCGTACTTGTGTTGCTGAAGCTCAACATGCAGAAGCGATGAACCAATTTATTAGCGACATGGCAGAGTTTTATAACTTTATTCCCGCCTATAACTTTGAAGAACTGGCTCAAGGTCATCAGTATTTTTCAGGAATAAAACTCTCAGACTTTTCACTTTACTTTAAGGGTGAAAAGCTGGTGGGCATGTTTGGTTTATGGGATCAGCACAGTATTAAGCAAACCAAAATCTTGCATTACAGTTCAGTCATTGGAATTTTTAGACCCGTTTATAACTTGCTGACTCCGCTTACCAAAGGCATGCGTTTGCCTAAACTGGGTGACTCTATTAAGTATCACGTGTTACACACCTTAATGTGCCATCCACAAGATTTAGCTTTGCATCATAAAATGCTCGAAGATGCCTATAACAAGTCAAAACAGCAGGGCGTTGGTGTGGTGAGTTTTACGCTTTCCCATAAAGACCCGCGTTATCAGTTAAACCAGTTTTATAAAGGTGAACGCTTAACAGGAATGCATGGTTTTATTAGTTATGAGGGCGACCCAAGACCACATTTTGATAAAAACTTGATTCCATATTTAGAAGTTGGACGTATTTAATTTAAAGCTTGAAATGACATTTTGAATGAAGCCCACAAACGTGGGTTTTGTTATTTTGAATATGATTGCTGAAGTTGAAGATCAGTTTATAAAAGAAAACTTAGCAATAATTTATAATATAATTATTTAATTTTTAATGGAAAAGTATTTTAATTTTTATTGATGCGTAGTCACTAAACGTACATATAGCGCAACTACTATACAAATCGAAATTTAAGAACATGGTAGTTAAGTGATGAAAAAAAGTTTATTGGGCGGCCTTATTCTGTCTTTGTGTACAACTCCAGCTTTTGCACTAAATATTCTATTGGTTAATGATGACGGTCTAACCAGCAATGTCAAAGCGCTTTATGATGAATTAAAAGCAAATGGTCATAACGTGCTGGTGTCTGTACCTTGTTCACCACAAAGTGGTCGCGGTGGTGCAATTGTGATGTACAGCTCAACGACGATTACCGCGGATAATGACAAGCAAATTGCGGCTGAAAACGGTTGTCACAATGGCGCAGCACCAATCGGCGCACCTACGGCTGGAACCTTTACTAAAGCGGGCTATACCAATGGTGACTGGAACTACGCACATGGCACACCAGTGATGGCAACAGTTTATGGATTAGATGTGGTTGCACCAAAACGCTGGGGTAAAGCGCCAGACTTAGTGTTATCTGGCCCGAATGAAGGACAAAATGTCGGAAAAGTCGTTGTACACTCTGGCACGATTGGCAATGTACAGTTTTCGGCAGGACGCGGGATTCCGTCTATTGCCTTAAGCGCCGATACCAACACGGTAGATGATAAGACTTTAAACAACCCTAACTCTGCGATTGTGGCAAAACAAACCGTAGTTTTATTAAAAGAATTACAAGCTAAGGCAGGCAAGGGCCAATTGTTGCCAAAAGGCATCACACTAAATGTTAATTTCCCTAAAAATTTAACAACCAGCACACCTTTTGCTTTTTCAAAAATTGGGACATATGACTTATATAAATTGAAGTTCCAAGTGACCAAAGACAATAAAGGCAACAATCAATTTGGTCTAGGAATTGATGCGGCACCATCGGCTCCAACCGCTGCGCAAATGTCGGATGAAAGCGCCGTCATGCAAAGCAAAATTGCTGTAACTGCAATGCAAGTTGCTTACGATCAGCGACCAGCAGCTCAAGAATGGCTCAAAATTCGTTTAAAAAGCCTATTTAACAAGTAAGGAGAAAGACCATGAAACGTTGTTTGTTGGTTTTACTTCTTGGAATGGGCTTGGCGGCTTGTAATGACAATGATCATGATGACCAAGTCTCGACTGAAAAACCTGCACTTGCTCCGAGCTTAGATGTCGGTACTTATATTATTAGTACCGAAACTGATGAAGAGTTACCAATGGCGGGTAAATACTATTCTGGCGCAGATGGTTCTAAATTATTGGTTTTAGATGATGACGAAAACCGTGCCAAAATTGTGATGAGTTATGACGTAAAAACTAAAGCTTGGCAGAGCAACCAGTCTAATCAAGCGATGACCGTTGAATTAGCACATTATGAAAAAATTGATGATCAGAAAATTACGCTGAATCAATTGGTCGGTAGCTATGATTTATCTTTTCCAGATGGAACAACGGTAAATACCGAGGTCAATGCACAAGGCAAAATTGTCTCGAAAGACCTAAATTGTGTATTTACAGGTGTTATTACTGAAAGTGCATTAGCCAATACAGCAAGCTATCAACTGACCGATAACAAGTGTGATGCGCTAAAAAATAACTCGAAAGGTTATGTTGTGGTAGATGAAGACTTAGAACCTATGAGTTTTAGACTTGTATCTGACACAGTTGCATCAAAAGACATTTGGGCATTTGCACAATCTTAAAAATAAAAAGGCAACGGATTCATTTCGTTGTCTTTTACCTACCTCAACCTATCTTGAGCCGTTGAAACAGCTAACATGGTTTGAAGATAATAATCTACACGTGATTGATTATTTTCTTTATGTGAGTTATGTGCATTAAAGGCTGCATCATGAAGTTTCACGACTCGAGCGATCGGATTCAAACTACAACGAATTAAATATTCTTCGCGTGTTTCACTTTCCCGTTTAGTTAATGCATCAACGGCATCACGGACTTCTTTTCCGAATAAACTTTCGATTTTGTCTAGCGTAAGAGGAGTGTCTTCAACGCTATCGTGGAGAAGGGCTGTAATAATATAGACTTCCGAAAATCGGTGCTCAATTAATGAGTTGACCACACCTTTAATATGATAATCAAAGTAATCATGAGGACCATACTTTTGACCTTTATGAGATTCTTTTGACAATTTCTCTGCTAATTCAACTTTATTTTGAGTCATTTTTTGCTCTTATCACTTAAAGTATATGACACGGCCTAATTTGGGAGATGGGACGCTTAAGCCATAATTTTATACTGAATACTCAAATTAGGCATATATAAAAAGCAGCCCCGAAATGAGACTGCTCATTTTTAAGTGAACGATGAACCGGCGTATTCTTCATAAGCTTTAAATATTTGATAAAGTGAATGAGCTATTACCGCCCGTTAAAGCTACGTTCGTACCATTGATTAATAGAACAGGTTTATTTCCACCAATATTAGTTACGGCTAAGCTACCAAACCACCAATTGTTATGTCCAACATAGTGACCTTGAGCGAGATATACGGGAATAGAAGTCGACGAAGTTTGCAAATTAACGCCAAAGTAGAAGTTAAGCTTGCTAGGGGTGTCGCCACTACTTTGACTATCAGCAAACATGTGGCTACCTTTTTGTAATAGTTCAACATAACTATTAGCAACCTGCGAAGAGCCGCTACGGTCACAGTCTAAAGTGATCGTCCAAACATTTCCTTTTTTAGTAATAGAGGGTGGCGGATCACAGGTTTCGCCGTCTGTATATACAACAGAATTATCAATATATGTGATATTGGTTAATAGCCCAGTGTCATCGGTAATAACAACAGTGTTGGATGAAGTTGACATGATTAAATCCTCTTAAATTATTTTTTATCCAATCGCTTTATTTTATTGTTTATAAAAGTAATCACGCTGGATGCTTTGTCTGGTATTTTAAATACCATTGGTTATAAAGCGTTTAAAGTATGATTTATTTATATGCCTTAGATTTATATTTCATCTTTATTAAAATACCATTTGAGTTGAGTTTTTAATATCGTAGTTATTAAAAATTAAATTGTTTTTGATACAAATTATATTTTACTGGGATTTTTTCACTATATTGTTTTTAGGTGTGGAAAGAGTTTTATTTTTTAAAAATAAAGATAACTTTTAATTAAAATTTAACTAGTATTGATAATTAA
>NZ_JADWOM010000036.1:0-13342 GCF_016106645.1 Acinetobacter sp. ACIN00229 | reverse complement strand
TATATATCTAGATTAAGGTATAACGGGTGTAAAAAATTATTAAATAAAATAACTTAGATATAATATTGGATAAAAATTGGTCTTTCTGAGTTGTTGATTTTATTGAAAGCGTGAAATGAGTCATGAGTTTATTTGAAAACGTTAAATATATCATTTTAAAATTTGATATATATAAAATTGAATATAGTAGTAGTAATTAACTGGTTTTTTGTTTTAAAATAATTAAACGAACTTAAAAATAATTAAAAAAAATATGGGTATTTTATATAGGGAATTTGAGAATGCTAAAGACAATAGTTGAATTTAAATTTGATGATTATCAACTATATGAACAAAAAATACACTCCAACGAAGGAGGAGTTTTAGTTCAAAAAACTGAAGACATCGCGCAATATATTTTTAGTATATTGAGAAATAGATATCATTTAAATGTAGAACTATATAGTGAAAATTGGGGATGGCAAATTGAAATTCCATTGCCTGAAATAACGATGTATCTGGGAATAAGTGTCTATGAAGAATATAGAAATGGATTCGCAATTTTTATTTCACCGAATACACCTATTTTAAGAAAGTTTTTATTTCGAAAAATTGATATTACCCATCATATTATGGTGCTGCAAAATTATATAAATATTATCTTAAAATCACATCCAGGAATCTATGATGTGATGTGGTGGAAAGAAAATGAATTCCGATGTGTAGCGGCGAGCTGAAGTAGAAAAATATAAAATTTTAATTATCGAAGCGTGTTAAGGAAAATTTATTAAAGACCGTATTGGTGAATAGGCAGTGAGAGCTTACTATATCTACAATATCAAGTGGTCAGATCAATATGCAAAATTCAGCGTTGAAGGGATTGCGTAAGTTTTTCTATAATAATCTTCATAATCATGACTATGAAACTACGGTAAGTAGATGTATTAATTATTTTTTAGTTGTTTTAATTGTTGGTAATGTCGCTGCCGTTTTATTAGAAACAGTAAATGATTTGTACACAAGCTATCGTATTTGGTTCGACTATTTTGAAGTTATTTCAATTGCAATTTTTAGTATTGAATATTTATTAAGACTGTGGAGTGTTGCAGATCGAGATACGACACAATCTGCATGGAAAATTCGCTTGAACTGGATGAAAAGCGGAGAAGCAATTATTGATTTGATGGCAATTTTACCTGCCTATCTCAATTTCTTTGTACGAATTGATCTTCGTATGCTCAGAATCTTACGTTTGCTTCGTTTATTAAAATTAACACGGTATTTTATCTCATTACAGATATTGTTATGCGTGATCAAACGGGAGAAAGGTTCTTTTCAGGCAGTTATCTTTATTTTAATCATTATGATTATTATGACTGCTTCAGGAATTTATGTGGTTGAAAACAAGGCTCAGCCAGAAGCTTTTAGTTCAATACCTAAATCTATGTGGTGGGCTGTAGTGACTTTAACCACCGTGGGCTATGGCGATGTAACACCAGTGACCAGTTTAGGAAAGTTACTGGGGGCACTCATTACAATCTTGGGTGTTGGTATTGCGGCTTTACCAGCTGGTATTTTGGCATCGGGGCTTGCAAATGAACTTAACCAGCGTAATCAAAGACTAGAGCAAGAATTTCGTGAATTACTTCAAGTACGAGGTATTGATATTTTACATGATGAAGTTGAAATAGAACGAATCCGTCAAAAAGTAGGTCTACCCAAAGAGCAAGCGCATAACCTGATTGTTCAAATTATGCGAGAAAAAGTATTAGAACAAGAAGAGTCTGTTAGAGAGAAAAAATGTTATTGTCCACACTGTGGTGGAAAGCTAACTGATTAGAAATAATAAGTTAGCATTTTCTTTGATTAAATTTACTTACTGGCTTTTTCAACAGCAAATGCAATAAGTAAAATGATAAGACCACCGAGACTCAAAACAAAACCTACCCAGATTGGCGCGATCCAACCCATTTGGTGGCTGAGTACCCATCCCCCTAAAAATGCACCTAATGCATTGGCCATATTAAAGGCAGAGTGGTTGAGTGATGCTGCTAATGTTTGGGCATCGCCTGCAACATCCATTAGACGGGTTTGCAAAGCTCCGCCTAATCCCATTACAGTGAGACCAATCAAAAATAATGAAGCAATAGCACTATAGATATTACTCATTAAGAAACTGGCAACAACAAAAGCGATAGCAGAACTAATTAATACACCTACAATCGTTTTGTTTAGGTTTTTATCTGCAAGCCATCCTGCTGCTAAACCACCAATAACCATACCGATACCCCAGATAGCTAAAGCGATAGGGACAATTTGGATATTAACTTTTGTATATTCAGTTAAAATTGGTGAGACATAACTATAAACAGAAAACATGCCTCCAAAACCGATAGCCCCTACCGCTAGTGTTAGCCACATATTGATATTTTTAAGGCCAGCTAACTCTGTTTTTATACTCGCAGTAGCTTGGACTGGAATATTGGGTACAAAGAAGCCAACAGCAATTAAAGTAACGAATGCAATGGTTGCTGAAAATTCAAAACCTGCTCTCCAGCCAAAATTTTGACCTAACCACGTTGCGAGAGGAACACCAATTACAGTTGCCACTGTAAGACCCATCATCATTTGGGCAACCGCAGAAGCTCTTCTTGATGGACCAGCTAGTTCTGCTGCAACTAAGGCACCCACTCCAAAATATGCTCCGTGTGGTAAACCTGCAATGAAACGCGAGATTAAAACAGTTTCAGGTGTATGAGCTAAGGCAGTACAGGCATTAGCAACACCATAAAAAAGCATTAAGCCTAGTAATAAAGTTTTTCTAGGTACTTTGGCTCCGAGAATAGCAATGATAGGAGCACCAATAACTACACCCAATGCATAGGCACTAATAAAATGGCCAGCTTCAGGTACTGTAATATGTAAATTATTTGCAATTTCTTGAATCAGTCCCATTGCGACGAATTCGGTAGTTCCAATACAAAAACCACCTACAGCGAGAGAGAAAATTGCTAAAAAGAGAGAATAGTGTTGATGTTTAGAAAGGGGAGATTGTGGGGACGCCATAATAAGTTGAGGAAAGACACAAAAAAGAGAAGTATAAGGGAAAAGAGAACAGAATAATAAAAAACTAAATTAATGAGAAAATGATTACATATTCAAATGAAGTAAATTTAAATTTTTATATGGAATAATTCATCGAAAAACTTTTAAAAATTATATATGATTAGCGCGTAATACTTTAAGCATTACAACAAGTTGTATAAATATCTAAAAAAAGAGATGCTAAAACGTGAGAAAATTATTTATTACCTGCCTTATGGGTATGGCTATATTATCTATGTCTGGTTGCGCAGTATTTATGGCGGGTAATCAACCAAGTAAAAAAAATTTAAATGTTCTAAATCCAGGCAGTTCTCGTAATTATGTGATTGCTGAGTTTGGTGCGCCTGTACTTTCAGAATACCGTGATGGAACACGCGTTGAGATCTATACTTTTCAGCAAGGTTATTCAAAGTGGGTGAAAGTCGGCAGAGCTTTTGGTCATGGTGTGGCAGATGTGGCTTCAATCGGCCTTTGGGAAGTATTTGGGACTCCGACAGAAGCATATTTTAATGGTAAAGAAACTTCATACGAAGTATCTTACGGACCAGATGATTTAGTGAAAAGCTATAAGCTAATTGATTTCGATCAGACATTTCCAAAGATAAAGCAGCAATAAAATCAAATTAAATAAGAAAAGGCCTTCGGGTCTTTTTTTATGTAAAATTAAATTTATTAATGATAATAAGAATTATTTTTATTTATGTATACTGTATCCGCCTATATTTTGTCTGATTTTTTCACTTTGCATACAACAGGATTTTGTAATAATGAATAGATTTCTAATGACGTCACTTGCATTGATATGTACAACGGGCTTTGCTCATGAACCTTATGTAGCGCCTGTAGCTTATAAAACTGACCAGACTCAAGTACCTGTAATTGCTGGTTATGCTGAAGAAGCATTAAATAGTGAATATCCTTTAAGGGATGCCAAGCTTACTGTAATTACACCTAAAAATGAGCTTAAAACCGTTAACTCAGAAGCTGTGCATAAATCTGTAACTGTTTTTGATATAGATCTACCTGAAGAAGGTACATACATTGTTCAAACTCAGACGAGTTACCCTTTAAAATATGTATTTGACCAAAAAGAATGGCATCTATTTTTTGATATGCCAGCTGATAAAGTTCCACCGAAAGCAGAACGTGAATATTTGATTCCGACTGACCTTAAAACAAAAACAATTAAAACAGAACAAGTAACACGTGAGTGGATATTGCAGAGTTATCTTTCTAAGGGAAAAATTTCAGATATTCAGCTTCCTAATACACCGATTAAAGTTAGTTTTTCTGTGCATCCAAACCAGATTAAAGCTGCTCAACCAGTTAAATTAGCTATAACTGAAAAGGGCCAGCCTTTAGCTTATGCTGAAGTTAATGTAAGAGAAAAAGGTGTAACTGACAAACAAGTGCAGCAGTTTAAGGCTGAAAAGAATGGTCAGGTTGAGCTTAGATTTCCAAAGGCTGGAGAGTACTTAGTAGAAGTAACAGCTCCCCTAAACTTGAAAGTAAAACCTAAAAAACAGAGTTATACGATTATTAGCTTAAATGTATTAGCACAATAGTTTTTAGTTTTTTATAAAAATAGACCTAATAAAGGTCTATTTTTGTCTTATGCTTTTTAACCACTTTAAAAACTTTATGAAATCGTTTTAATTTCCCTTCATTTTTGAAGATACCTAAATTCATCCCATGTAAAAATAGTGAAATAAAATTCATGTTGAGACAAACTAACTAATTTTGTGTTAAAGTGAATAAAATTCATTAATGAAGATTTGTCGAAAGTTTTATGGAAAAGCAAACATGAGCTTTACCCATTTATAGATAAATCTACTTTTCAAGCGTGGGCCCATGTTAGAAATTCGTCACCTTAAAACCTTAGTTGCCTTACGTGAACACGGTTCATTGGTTTCGGCAGCAAATGATCTTTGCTTAACGCCATCTGCCATTTCTCATCAGTTAAAAGAATTAGATCATTGGTATGGGGTAGAGGTTGTTAATCGTCGAAGCAGACCTGTTAGTTTTTCTAATGTTGGACAGCGCTTATTAAAGTTAGCCGATGATGTTTTGCCACAAATTCAGATCACCCACAGTGATATCACGCGTATTGTGCATGGGCAGACTGGCAGAATTATTTTTTCATCGGAATGCCATAGTTGTTTTGACTGGTTAATGCCTTTATTAAATCAGTATCGTCAGCAATACCCAGATGTAGATTTAGACTTCGCTTCAGGTTTTGAAGCCAATCCGCATGAACTCTTACAAAATGCAGAATTTGATTTACTGATTACAGCTGACCCAATTGCGTTAAAAGGAATTGAGTATTTTCCGATTTTTGAATACGAATCCCGTTTAGTCTTATCAAATACGCATCCTTTGGTACGGGCTGAAAATATTACAGTGCAAGAGTTGGCCGAAGAAGTTTTAATTACCTATCCAGTTGATAAGCACCGTTTAGATATTATGTCGAAACTTTTCATTCCTGCGAATATTCAGCCTAAGCAAATACGAACAACTGATTTAACTCAAATGCTTATTCAGCTTGTTGCAAGTGGACGAGGTATTGCTGCTTTACCTGATTGGGTGGTAAATGAATATGAACAAAAGGGTTGGGTTACAAGCCGCCGTTTAGATTGTGTTTCTCCTACAGGCTTAAGACGAACTTTATATGCGGGTTATCGAACTGAAGAAAAAGAGAAAAGTTATTTTGAAGGATTTTTAAAGCAGTTAGAAAAGTTCTCTTTAAAACGAAACGCTTATTATTCTGGCTAAAAATAAAAACTTAACCTAAGTGTTAAAAAGGTGCTTAATTGCACCTTTTTTATATCGACTTCTTATTTACCAATAAATAAAGAGAGTAAGCCTGCCGCAATTAGAGGGCCGACCGGTACACCACGGAGTAAAGCAACACCAGCAACTGTACCAATCAGTAAACCTGCAACCACGTCAGGTTGGCTTGACATTAGTTTTACTCCACGACCACCCAACCAAGCGACTAATAAGCCAATTGCAATAGCCAAAAGTGATTTAAAACTAACAAATGACTTTAAAATACTCTCTCCACTGAGCTTCCCATTGGCAATGGGAGTAAGTACACCAATCGTTAAAATAAGAATTCCTAAATTAAGACCGTGAGCTTGAATATAGGGGAAAAACTCATTTAATGGCGTAATTTTAACGACAATGAGCACACCGGCTGCAATCGTTACAGCTGCATTTTGACTTAATAAGCCGCAGATCAACAGAACGAGTAGAACAACTAAATTAACATCAAATTGGGCAAGCATGGGGAGTGCGGAGGAAGTAAATAAATGGAATTGTATAATATTTAAGACACGTAATGTGAACGCTTTAAAAGATATAGCCGATTTTAAATCTTATTTTTAAGAATAAATGATTGTATATCTCTCAATCCTAAAGAGTTTTAATTTCTGGTTACGCTTGGAAACAATGTTATATAAATTAACAAGTTAAAAATTTTAGTTTTTAAAAATTGTGATATAAAAATAGTCATTACTCATGAGTATAGGACAGATTTATGGACATTATAGATATCAAAATCAAAGATCAGTTTGACCAGATTCATGATGCAAAAGCGCAACTAAAGAAAAATTTAGTTGAACATGAAAATGAATCGTTAAAGCTAAGCCAACGTATTGAACATATTATTGTTGATAATGAAATTATTCTGCCTACTACCGAATTATTATTTGAAAGTGAACAGAATGAAAATATTTATCGAGTAGTTGAAGAGTAAAGTGTGCGAGTTGAATGAAGTAAATTTAAAGAGCTGCTCGTAGCGTTTAGTAAAAAGTGGAAACTACGTTAAAATAACAGCTTAGTTCTAATGAGAAAACTTCATGCTGCTGGAAAAAATTTTACAATCACAAGGGTTTGGTTCTCGTAAATATTGTCAGCAGTTAATAAAAAATGGATCTGTAAGTATTGATGGAGAGGTTGCAGATGATCTCAAAAAACAATTCTCTCCAGAAAATTTAGAGTTTTCTCTTTTTGGGGAAACTTATCAATATCGAGAAAAAGTTTACCTTGCTCTAAAAAAACCAAAAGGTTTTGAGTGTTCACACCAGCCTCATCATCATCAAAGCGTATTTAGCCTTTTACCAGAAATTATGATTCAACGTGGTGTGCAGGCTATTGGTCGCTTAGATCAAGACACAACCGGCTTACTTTTACTTACTGATGACGGTAAATATCTTCAAGCTTTAACTCATCCTCGTAAACATGTACCAAAGGTTTATCATGTTACGACTATAGATCCGGTTAGACCTGAGCAAATTGAGATGTTGAGCCAAGGTGTGAGTTTGCATCAAGAAAAGGGTATTTTTGCTGCAACAGATGTGGAGATATTAGAAACGCATCAATTAACTATGACGATTCATCAAGGTGTTTATCATCAAGTAAAAAGAATGATTGCGGCTGTAGGAAATAAGGTAGAAGCATTACATCGCCATCAAGTGGGGCAATTGGTTTTGCCTGAACTTGAAGATGGTGAGTGGGTTTATTTATCTGAACAACAAAAACGGCTCGCTCAAAATATCATTTGAGAAAACAATGGAAGGTTTGGAACTCACTATCTCGAATAAATCCCATTTGTTCATATAAACGATGAGATTCATGGTTGTTACTTTGAGTTTCCAAACTAATCCGCAAAGCATTTTCTTGTTTTGCAAATAAGATTGCTGTATCGATTAGCTGTTTAGCAGAACCTTGACGGCGGAAAACGGGCGTAACATATACATCATCTAAAATATAGTAAGTTGAACAAGCAACTGAAGAAAAACCTAAATAGAGTAAAATAAAACCCGTGATTTTATCGTCTTTAATATGAATGAAGAACACACTTTCTCTATTCTCAAAACGTTGTTTAAGGAAGTGAAGTGATTCATTAAAATTAGAAGAGGCCCCATAAAATTGGCGATATTCATCAAATAAAACGGCGAGTTGCTCTAAATCTTCAAAAGTCGCTCGTCTAACGATCATTTGGCACTCCTTGTAACTTATCATTATGTTTTTACAAAGAGAGCATAACGAAAAAAAGAGCTTTTTGACGTTAAAACTTGTTTATAAATGCAACAGTGTTAAGTTTTGTCGCTTTCACCAAGAAGTGCATTAAGTTCTTCAAATAAATCTTCATGGTCATCATCTTCAGTTAAAGTTGATGAATTTTGGCTTAATGAAGATGCTTTTGCTTTTCTCAGCTTTAATAATTGTTCCATATTAATATTCTGATTTTCGATAGCAAAAGGAATAGATTTAGTTAATACGACCTGTTTAAAAAAAAGTCGTACTGCTTGGGCAGGGGTAATTCCCAGTTGTTTAAAAACAGCAAAAGCCTGCTTTTTTTCTTGGGAGTCAAGTCGAACCTGATAAACTTCTGTTTTTCGCATGAATAACAAAACCAAATGATTTTTAATTTTTAGGAATTTATTTTAAACCATCGCAATGTAATTTCAATGCTTTTTGGCATAAAAAATAATCTTTTTGTCATTACGGTTACATTACAATGTCAATTCAAACTCAGAATTAAAAGACATTCCCTCTTTTGTGAGGGGATCTATAAATGAAATGTGCTTAGCTAGCAGCTGTAATGGTTCCGAGAAATCATCTTCAGCCTTGTGTTGAACTACTGGATAAAATGGATCATTTTTAATCGGAATTCCCAAATGGCTTAAATGCACGCGAAGTTGGTGCTGTTTGCCTGTTGTCGGTGTTAAGCGATATTTTGCCCAAATCTGGTTATGCTCGATAAGCTCAATATAAGTCTCGGTATTTGTTTTTGCATTTTCTATAACTTGCATAGTGTAAAAAGGATGACCTTTATCTAAATGCAAATGTAATGTCTGAGGAAAATTTAAATCTTTTTTATAAGGTGCAACAGCGTGATAAATTTTATTGACTTGGCGCTCTGCAAATAATTGTTGGTAAATACCACGCGACTCAACCCGTTTGCAAAATAGAACAACACCAGCAGTTTCACGATCTAGACGATGAATAGGGGTTAAAAATTCATTGCCTGTTTGTTTTTTTAGTCGGACTAAAAGCGTTTCTTGAACATATTGTCCAGTCGGGCTAATTGTTAGAAAATGGGGTTTATCGACCACCAGTAAATCATCATTCTCAAATAAAATCCGATGTTCAAATGGAACATGTGGTTCATATGCAAGAAATCGATAATAAAAAATATGCGTATTACTTTGGTATGGACTATCTAATGTTAGTTTTTGTCCATTTGCCCCATAAATAAGTCCATCTTGAAATCGTTGTTGCCACTCTTGCGCTTTAATATGTTGGAAATGTTGGCATAGATACTCATAAATAGTTTGAGTATTTGTGTGTGCAGGAAGATAGACTTGGCTTGCGCTTACACCATCAATCATAGGTGGCAAAAAATCGTTCGGACTAGACATAAAAAAGTGTAAATATGTAAGAAAATTGATATAAAAAAAGCCAACTTCTAGGGCTTAAGTAGGCTTTTAAGGCAGGGCAATGTTATCATATCGATTATTTCGAATCATGTTATGTGTGCTATGTCGTATTCATTGAAATTGGTCTTAAATCATGAAGAAGATACTGAGCGTTTAGCTCAAGCTTTGGCGCAGCATGTTCAGTCGGGTGTAATTTATTTAATTGGGGATCTAGGTGCGGGTAAAACCACACTTACGCGCTATTTCTTACAGGCTTTGCGCCACAAGGGCTCTGTTAAAAGTCCTACTTATACACTCGTTGAACCCTATAAAATTAATGATAAAGAAATTTTTCATTTTGACTTATATCGTTTGAATGATCCGTACGAACTTGAATTAATGGGAATCCGTGATTATTTAGATATCGCAGACGCATTATTTTTATTTGAATGGCCATCAAAAGGTGGTGATGAAATTCCAAAGGCCGATATCATTATTGATATTCAAAAGTCAGATGATGAGTTGAGCCGTTTAGTAACCCTAACTTTACCTACAGAACATTTGTATCAGACTTTGCAGGAACAGCTTCATGACTGATGAAAAGCTAACACAACGTCGTATCCATACATTAGACGCAGCGTTAGCCAACCAGATTGCTGCTGGTGAGGTGATTGAGCGTCCTTCATCTGTTGTTAAAGAATTATTAGAAAACTCTATCGATGCCGGTGCAACTGAACTCATTGTACGTATTGCTCAAGGTGGTTCGACCCTAATAGAAATTATTGATAATGGGCATGGCATTCATTCTGAAGATTTAGCATTAGCGGTTATGCGTCATGCCACAAGTAAAATTAAAACGGCAGAAGATTTACACGCTATTGTAAGTTTAGGATTTCGTGGGGAGGCACTTGCTTCGATTGCTGCTGTTTCAAGATTGACATTAACGAGTAGCCAAGATGAAAGTGGTATTGGCCATCAGGTTGAAGTAAACGGCACAGCATTTGATCATCAAGAAGTACAAGCTGTTGCTGCTCAAAAGGGAACCCATATACGTGTTCAGGACTTATTCTTTAATGTTCCTGCACGCCGTAAATTCTTAAAAAAACCAACCACTGAATTTGGCCATATTGAAGAGATTGTTCGCCGTCTGGCCCTAACACATTTCGATATACGTTTTGTGCTTGAGCATAATGATAATATTAGAATTAATTTACCTATAGCGGATAGCGGCGAGCTGCGTTTTCAGCGGGTACAGCAATTATTAGGTTCGCAATTCGTACAAAATGCATATTGGATGGATGCTGAAAGTATTAGCATGCGTTTATCGGGTTGGCTTGGCCATCCTTCTGATGCACGTGCGCAGGCTGATATGCAATATGTTTATGTAAATGGACGTATTGTCAAAGATAAAACGATTTCGCATGCGCTACGCATGGCCTATGACGGTATTTTACATGGTCATCAACATTCATCTTATCTACTTTTCTTAGAAGTCGATCCTGAAAATATTGATGTCAATGTTCATCCTACAAAACATGAAATTCGCTTTTTAAATCAAAGAGAAGTGCATGAGTTTGTAAGACATTATGCAAAAGAAACTTTATCGCAATTTCAGACAGCGAGTGCTGATCTAGCTCAAGCAATGAAAGTAGATGAACAATCAGATTATTCAGTACAGCCGCAGCCTAAATATCAAGAACAATTTTCATTGCACAGAGCAAATGAAACTTTAAATGCAGATAGTGAACCACAGACTCAGCACGCACCAACAGAGTTATTAACCGATTTTAATGCTAGTCGTCCGCAAGCTGTTCACTATGCAGATCAAACACCAAAATATAATGGTTCTGCTCAATTAAATAATGCGTTAAAGACATACTTGGCGCCTCTACGTGACCAACCTGCTACTTTTTCAGTAAATGAAAATATTGAACCAGTAACTAAAGTTGATGAGTTTCCTTTAGGTATCGCAATTGCTCAACTTCATGGAATTTATATTCTAGCGCAGAATACCGAAGGGCTTATTATTGTTGATATGCATGCGGCACATGAGCGTATTTTATTACAACAAATGAAAAATGCTTGGGATAAACCTGAATTTTGGACATCTCAGCAGTTACTTATACCTAAAGTCATTTCTATTAGCCGTATGCAGGCCGTTAGGGTAGAGGAATTAAAACCTCAACTTGAGCGCTTAGGTTTGGAAATTGATTTATATGGCGATGAGCAAGTTATTGTTCGTGGTGTGCCTGCCATATTACAAAAAGCTGATTTTGAAAATCTTATTCCAGAGCTGTTAAATGATTTAGATCCAAATGATGAAGCCCAAGGGTTACTTCAAAAAAGAGACGAATTATTAGCTGGAATGGCATGTCATGGGGCAGTGCGTGCACATCGACAACTCAGCCTTTCAGAAATGAATGCTTTACTTCGTCAAATGGAACAAACTGAATTTGCGAGCCAATGTAACCATGGGCGGCCAACTTGGCGTGCATTTCCATTATCTCAATTAGATAAATTATTTGCTCGAGGAGAGTAGTTTTACATGTCAAATCAATTGCCCGTCATCAATTTAATGGGACCAACTGCGAGCGGAAAAACCGCTTTGGCATGTGAATTATACGAGCGTGGAAATTTTGAGCTAATTTCTGTTGATTCTGCACTCGTCTATAAAGATATGGATATCGGCACGGCTAAACCAACGCGTGAGGAGCAAGCGCTCTATCCTCATCATCTCATTGATATTATTACGCCTCTTGAAGTTTATTCAGCTGCTCAGTTTGTTGAAGATGCATGTAAGTTAATTGATGATATGCATTCACGTGGTAAGACTCCTATTTTGGTAGGAGGCACGATGTTGTACTTTAAGGCATTATTAGAAGGGTTGTCTGGTAATTTGCCGAGTGCTGATGCTCAAGTTCGCGCAGCAATTGAAGAAAAAGGTTTAAATGAAGGGTGGCAGGCCGTTTATGATGAGTTGGTTTCTGTAGATCCTGCTGCTGCTATAAAATTTAATGTGACTGATAAGCAAAGGATTATTCGAGCCTTAGAAGTTTATAAGATTACGGGTGAACCAATTACTAAATTGCAGGCAGAACAACCAAAAAACGTACCATATCGATACATATTTCATAATTATGCTTTACTTCCAGATCGGGTAGAATTACATCAACGCATTGAGCAAAGATTAAGCAAAATGTGGGATATCGGTTTTTTGAGTGAAGTTGAAGCTCTAATTGAAAAATACGATTTAGATGAAAATTTACCCTCAATGCGTTCAGTGGGTTATCGACAAGCACTAGAATTTCTATTAAAAAGTGACTTAAGTCTCAAAAGTAAACGTGAAATGGAGGATAAAGCTTTATTTGCAACACGACAACTTGCCAAACGTCAATATACGTGGTTACGTTCTTTGCAAGAAATACACGATTTTAAAACTTACTTGACGATAAAGCAGGCGAAAGAAGACTTGCGAAACTCTTATGGATAAAGCAAAATTTGCACACTGTCTTTTTATAATTTTTAGTTGAAAAATAAAGATAGTTTTTTTGCGCTGATTTAAAAATTTTTTTTTGGAGTTAAAAATGTCTAAAGGTCAAACTTTACAAGATCCGTTCTTAAATTCTCTCCGTAAAGAACGTATCCCTGTTTCTATTTTCCTTGTGAACGGTATTAAATTACAGGGTCATATTGAATCTTTTGACCAATATGTTGTTTTATTAAAAAATACAGTAAGTCAAATGGTTTACAAACACGCTATTTCAACTGTTGTTCCAGCTCGTAACCCACGCCCAGCAGGCGCGCAAGGTACTGGCTTCCCAGCACAAGGTGGC
>NZ_JADWOM010000035.1:0-14657 GCF_016106645.1 Acinetobacter sp. ACIN00229 | reverse complement strand
TAGATGTGAAAATTTTTGATTGAAATTAAATATTAAAAATTTATTTTATTTGAATGTTAGCATGCATGCTCTAAAGGTTTTGTATAGGGCTATCTATATTTTGAGTTTTAAAACATAAATTACAATTGCATGATTATTAAGTTTATTTTGTAATTTTGGCATTTTTATTGCTTAATTACTCTTATCTTTAATACAACATTTGATTTACTAACTTATAAATGATGATTCAAACCGTCTTGCTCTCTTATGGTGTCTTTTTCATATGAAAAATGCACCAAATAGACACGTCTTTTTATTTTGCACTGTATTTGTGCGTTGGATGCTGTAATGAAGTCATTGGTTTCAATACTTACTTTACTCATTCTATGTGGATGCTCTTCATCTGAACAAAGTAGAAAAACTAAAGAAAACTTGGTAGCCCATTCGATATGTGTTTTTGATAGTACAAATACAAAAGTTTGTGTAGCCAAACCAGCCCAAAGAATAGTTTCTCTATTTGAGTCGGGTTTAGATGGCTTATATATGCTAGGGCAAGGTCATAAAGTGATTGGCATACCAGCCGAAGTATACATCCAGCCTTTATTATTTAATGCCTATTCAAAAATAGATAAGCGTATTGCCAATAAACAGCTTGCGACGCCTTCACAAGGGGCAAATGCAACTAATATTGAAAGTCTTGTGTTGTTAAAACCCGATTTGGTGATTTTGGGGAGCGGGCAAACCCAAACGATTGAACTGTTACGGCAGTTTGGCATTGCTGTATATGTCATGGAGTCCAGCACTTATCAGCAAGTAAAAGAAGAGTTATCAGAAATTGCCGTTTTGAGCGGTGCCCAAAAGCGTGCTCAAGAAATTTTAAATTTCTCTGATGAAATTGTGGCAGAAGTTGCAGCAAAAACGGCACGTCAGCCAAATAAACAATCGATTTACTATGCATGGTCAGGAGGGCGTATTTTTTCTACCTCTGGACGTCAGTCGATTACCAATGACTTTATTGAACTCGCTGGTGCTTACAACATTGTTCAGACCGATGCTAACCAGCCTAATGTAAACCCCGAGACCCTCATTGAATGGAACCCTGACAATATTGTGCTTTGGAATACCAACCCAAAACTGATTTATGAACGAAAAGAATTACAAGGTTTAAGCGCTGTACAAAACCGTAAGGTATTTAATTTGAGTCCTGCATTTATATATAACCCCCATACCATCAAAATCATTATTACGGCGATTTATTTGAATCATAGTATTTATCCGGAACAGTCTGATTTACCAGTGAGTGCTTTACAACAGCGTATTTTAACTAAGTTGTATGGTGAGCACCTTGCCAAAGCGTTGGTGCAATGAATATGGAAAAGCTGAAATATTATTGGTTTTACCCGTTACCGTTCGTGATGATTTTTATCTCGTTGCTCATAGGGCCAACGCAGACATTGAGTGCATGGGATTATTTGCGGTGGGGTGTGCAAGCGGTGTTTGGTACACCATATTTTGATGCTGAGCAATTTAGACTGATGCAAAACATTCTCGTAAATGTCAGATTACCCAGAATTCTACTGACCTTTATGGTGGGTGCTGCGTTAGCAACTGCGGGAAATGGTTTACAGGCATTGTTTCGTAATCCTTTAGTTGACTCGTATGTACTCGGTATTTCATCTGGTGCGGCGTTCGGTGCAGCTTTAGCACTTTCTTTAAGTTGGCTTTCACCAAACCTATCCGCCTTTATTTTTGGCGTGTGCGCTGTTGGTTTAACGTATTTATTTGCCCATCAAAAACATGAAAGCCAGACATCTTTAGTCATGGTAATTTTATCGGGCATGATTGTTTCGGGGCTGTTTTTGGCAGGACTTACAGTCATTCAATACTTAAGTGATCCATTTAAATTACAAGCCATTGTGCAGTGGACCATGGGCAACTTACATCAAGCGTCTTGGCAAAAGGTTCAATACGCCGTGCTACCAATCTGTATTGGTCTTGCTGGATTATTTGCGATGCGTTGGCGCCTAAACCTAATGGCACTCGGTGCCGAAGAAGCACAGGCGGTTGGTGTTAACCCAAGGTGGGAACAGCTTCTTTTAATTGCGCTGGTGACTGTATGTACGTCAACTTCTGTAGCAGCGGCTGGCATTATTAGTTTATATGGGCTGTTTATGCCACATATTGTGAGAATGTTGGTTGGGCCAGATCATCGCTACAGTATTCCTGCCAATATGATTTTGGGCGGTAGTTTTCTCCTGTTGATTGATAACTTTTCTCGGGTTTTACTAACGTTTGAAATACCGATTGGTATTTTTACCATGTTACTTGGCGCACCATTTTTCTTATTATTAATGAAAACACAGAGGACTCATTGGGCATGATTCAAATTGATCAGTTAAATTATGCCTATGGGCACAAACAGGTCCTTAAAAATATTCATCTGGAGTTTCCTGAAAATCAGTTTTCAGTGATTTTAGGGCGTAATGGTTGTGGTAAATCTACACTTTTTAAATTGATGGCGGGCCTAGAACCTGTAAAAGATGGGTTGATTCGTTATTCTGGAAAACCACTATCGGACTTTAACGGGAAAGATCGGGCAGCCTTACTCGGCTTTTTACCGCAGTTTCATAAAACCGTATTTCCATTTTTGGTTAAAGATGTGGTGATTACGGGACGTGCCGCTTTTAGTCGATTTCGTCCTTCAAAATCAGACTGGGAACGTGTAGACCAAGCTTTGCTTGATTTAGACATCGAGCATTTGCGTGACCGTCCTTATACCGAGCTATCGGGTGGCGAAAGACAATTGGTCATGATTGCCCGTATTTTAGTACAAGCACCGAAAGTCATTTTGCTTGATGAACCAACCAATCATCTCGATGTTTATTATCAGTCTTATTTAATGAAAAAATTGCGTCAGTTGTCGCGGCAAAATTTTACGGTGATTGCAATTATGCATGATCCCAACTTGGCTTTTTTATTTGCAGATCATTTGTTTTTTATGCGCCAACATGAGGTGGTTAAGCCTGAGTCAAAAACACGAATAACCGATCCGAAGTTTTTAAAAAGTGTCTATGATGTTGAGTTCCATGAAGCCATGATTCAAGACAAAACCATTGTTATCCCTGATCATTCTTGGCTATAAATATGACATTTCACTATCAACTATCGGACAAATCAGACTATGCCTCTGCGGTAGAGTTTGCACTTTATACTAGACAGCTTTTATTCCCAGAAATGTATCATGGGCAAGTTCCCAAAGATTTACAAAATTTTGAGCAACATTATGTCCATGACCCATTGGGCTGTTTCATTACAGTAAAAGACCAAAACCGCATTATTGGCACCATTGCATATCGGGCGTATGACCATCGTTTTGATTTAAATTTGCCGCTTAATACGGTTGAGGTCGTTAAGTTATTTGTATTGCCTGAATACCGCCGTAATGGCATCGCAACCATGCTATGTAAAATGTTGTTTAGCCATGCACAGAAGAATGAAATTACTACTTTGTATTTGCATACCCATCCATTTTTACCTGCGGCTGAAGAGTTTTGGACTCTACAAGGCTTTGAAGTCATTAAACGGGAATGGATCGAGACGTATGACACCATTCACATGAGTAAATCTTTATAGCGCTTTATCATGTGCATGAAATCTTTTTTGAAAATAGGTAGGCGGATAACCCATAATTTTACTGAACATTGCGGTAAAAGCTGCCGAGTGTTCATAGCCCAAACTAAAGGCAATTTCCGTAATTGAGATATTTTCTTTTAAGGCATTTAAAGCATAGATGATGCAGACTCGATTACGCCAAGCCTGAAAGGACATGCCAGTTTCAGACTTAAACCAACGATGAAAAGTCCGTTCACTTTTATTGTGGTCATGTGCCCAATCTTTAGGGCTGCTATGAATATCGGGATGCTGCATAAACTCAGCGCATTGTTGAGATAGTAATGTGTTGTGAGGCAGAGGAATAAACAGAGGTAGGGCTGGTGCAGCTTCTAACTCATATAACAACAAATCGATAAGAGCGCCGTCACGGCCTGCACGTTGGTAGTCAACAGGTAGCTGATTTACCTGAATGAGTAGCTGATGTAGCAAAGGTGAGACTTGTATAACCTCGCAATAGTTTGCGTGTCTTGGTGCATGGTCTGCTTCTATATACAAACTATAAGTACTGACTTTAGATAGCCATACCCGATGTGGTTTGCCTGCGGGTATCCATACACCGCTGTATGGTAATACGAGCCATTGTCCATCTTCAGTTTCAACTTTCATGAGGCCTTCGGGTGCATATAAGAACTGTGCACGGCGATGGCTATGCGTATCTAACAAAGTATCAGCAGGATAGTCTGACCCTAACGCTAGAACCGCTTGCGGTAGATGGTCTACATCGTTAATTGGAATATTACGCATATATTTTTGGCTGAAATAAATAAAAAGATGGCTTTTCTACGTTAGTTTGCCATAGAGCTATTTTATATCATGCCTCTATAAACGTGAGGAAGATGATCATGCTATATGAGCTATTTTTATTTGGACTACTGTCAGGCATAACCACTTGGTTATTTGGTTTTGGCGGCGGTTTTGTTGCTGTACCTTTGCTTTATACAGTCATTATTCAAAAGTGGAGCAATGAAAGTAGTGTCGGCATACATGCGATGCAAATCGCCGTAGCTACATCAGCTTTTGTCATGCTCTGCTCGGCAAGTTTTGCAACCTTTCGACACTATCAGTCTGGACATATAGATTGGCAAAAGATCCGCTTTTTATGGGGTGGTATTGCACTTGGTGGAATTGTCGGTGCAGTAATGGCCTCATTGTTTAATGGCAGTTGGCTTCGCTGGATATTTATGGGTTATGTGTTCGTAACGATTATTGATTGTTATTACCGATCTGGGTTTATGGAGACATCAAGGCAACAGCAAAATTATGGGCAGAACAGCGAACTTATTAAAGGCGGAGTTATCGGCTGGGTTGCAGCGCTTTTAGGTGTGGGTGGCAGTGTAATGACGGTTCCGTTATTACGGCGTCGGGGTAGTTCTATGGCAGAGGCCGCGGCTATCGCAAACATTCTCACGCTGCCTTTGTCTTTAACTGCAACGCTAACCTATTGTGTGTTATCACTTTGGCAATCTACATGGACACCTAGTGGATTTATCGGTCTAATCTGGTTTGAAGCTGCTTTATTCTTGGTTGCTGGAACATGGATTGGGCTATATTTTTCAGAAAAATTTATTTCAAAACTGCCAGATTTATGGCGGGCAAAGTTGTATCCGCTACTTTTAATAATAGTTTTACTAATCATGATTTTTGTAAATTAACTTTTTATTTCAATTAATTGAAGAATAATATCTCTTAAAAATTGAATCTCTAAATGCTCTAAAACTCCAAATTTTTATGTCTTAAATGGCTTTGAAAAAAGTTTGAAAAATAGACTTGAAATATATAGTGGCTTTATGCCACTATATATTCATCGAAGGTCATCAGACAAAAAGAGGATGATATGGCTATCCAGCTTTTAGATGCGGCAAGAAATGAAATTCCAGTGAAATTCACGCAGTTTTCTGGCGGAGAGCGTCATGTTCAAATTGATGAGACAACGTTGAGTTCACTATCTGGTAAGGTATTGGTCCGCGCCAAAATGACCTCAAGTCACGATGTGATGGACTATTTGTTACTTGAAAATATATTGCTAAATCAGGGTTTAACCGTTGACCTAGAAATTCCATATTTTCCATACGCACGTCAGGACCGTATTTGTGCAGTAGGCCAAGCATTCTCACTCGATGTGATGACGAAGCTACTTAATATCAATGCGGATAAGAAAGCAGGCAAACAAGGCAAAATCACTGTGTGGGACTGCCATAGTGAAGTAACCACAGCATTACTCGCTGCAAATACTTCTTTTAGCGAAGTTGTGAATGTCAGTTCAGTCGATATCATCGCAAAGAGTGAAACACTGAGCACATTGTTAAAAGATGAAAAAACAGTACTGATTTGCCCAGACAAAGGGGCGAAAGCACGTACACAAATGGTTGCAGACGCTTTTAATCTTGAGCGTAAACAACCAATCACTATTGTTCAGTGTGATAAAAAACGTGATCCAGTGACTGGCAAAATTTTAGGTACGCATGTACATGCGACTGATTTATCAGGTCTAACAGCGGTCATTACCGATGACATTTGTGATGGCGGTGCAACCTTTATTGGTATTGCCAAAGAACTTCGTCGCCTTAATTGTCACAAGGTCGTTCTATATGTGACCCACGGTATTTTTAGTAAAGGAATAGAGGTTTTTGATGGGCTGCTTGACCAGCTATTTATCTCGGACAGCTTTCCACAACAACCATCAGACAAAATTTCAGTAATTGCTTTTGCAGCAAAATAAAGAGAATAAAGATGACTATTAAACTTAATCCATTAAACGCTATCGATTTTTATAAAGCTGATCACAGACGTCAGTATCCAGCAGGCACAGAGTACGTATACGCAAACTTTACGCCGCGTTCATCTCGACTCGCTAAAATGCTACCTGACTTCGACGATAAAGTTGTGTTCTTCGGGCTACAAGGTTTTATCAAACACTTTTTAATCGATACGTGGAATGAAGGCTTTTTTAAGCAACCTAAAGACAAAGTTGTAGCTGCATATAAACGCCGTATGGATAGTTCATTAGGTGAAGGTGCTGTACCAGTTGACCACATTGAAGCATTACACGACTTGGGCTATTTACCATTACGTATTAAAGCATTGCCGGAAGGTAGCCGCGTCAATATGCGTGTACCCGTGCTTACCGTAATTAATACCGACCCACGTTTCTTTTGGTTAACGAATTATATTGAAACGGTTTTAAGTGCTGAGCTTTGGAAAAGTTGTACTACGGCCACAATTGCCTATGAGTACAAACGTTTATTAACTCAATATGCCGTAAAAACTGGTGCACCGCTTGATTTTGTGCCTGTGCAAGGACACGATTTTAGTAGCCGTGGCATGAGTGGAATTTATGATGCTGCACAATCGGGTGTGGGTCACTTAACTAGTTTTATTGGAACAGACTCGGTCGCTTCAATCGACTACGCAGAAGAATATTACAATGCCACAGGTGTGATTGGGGTTTCTGTGCCAGCAACCGAACACAGTGTGATGTGTATGGGTACAGAAAACAGTGAGCTAGACACATTTAAGCGTTTAATCTGCGAGCTATATCCGTCTGGTGTGGTTAGTGTTGTGTCTGACACTTGGGATTTTTGGCGAGTGATTACTGAGTTTACGGTGGCTTTAAAACCTGAAATTTTGGCAAGACAACCGAATGCTTTAGGCTTAGCTAAATTGGTTTTCCGTCCAGACTCTGGTGACCCTGTCAAAATTATTTGTGGTGACCCAGACGCTGAAGTCGGCAGCCCCGCGTACAAAGGTGCAGTTGAATGTTTATGGGAAGTGTTTGGTGGTACAACAACTGAGCAAGGCTATAAAGTACTTAATGAGCGTGTCGGCTTAATTTATGGTGACTCGATTACCCTAGACCGTGCACAGCGTATTTTAGAAGGACTAGAAGCCAAAGGTTTTGCTTCAAACAACTTGGTGTTTGGGATCGGCAGCTTTACCTATAACTACTTAACTCGCGATACTTTTGGGTTTGCTGTGAAAGCAACTTGGGGCCAAGTGAATGGTGTAGGCCGAGAGCTGTTCAAAGACCCGATTACTGACTCAGGTGTGAAAAAATCGGCGAAAGGTCTATTACGCATTGAAGAAAGTGAAAATGGCTTTACCTTGTTTGATGAGCAAACAGCTGAACAAGAACAAGGTGGAGCACTAAAAACCGTCTTTGAAAATGGTAAACTTCAATATGAATATACTTTGGATCAAATACGTGAGCGTTTATCCATCGCATAACTGAGTTTAGATGAGCCGTTACATGGGTATCGGCTCATCATTTTTATTGAGAGGCTGAACGTGACTATTCAAACTGAACAAGAATTTCTTGCCAGTTATGATCGCCGAGATTATGACGCACCTTTACTCACGGTCGATATGGCTATTTTCTCGGTATTTAATGGTCAGTTGCAGGTATTACTCATTAAGCGACCCAACTTTCCAGCTAAAGAGCAATGGGCTTTACCGGGTGGTTTTGCCGATTTAACCCATGATCAAGACTTGATGGCCACGGCTTATCGTAAGCTGGTCGAAAAAACAGGAATTAGTTCACCTTACTTGGAACAAGTTGCTTCTGTCGGTAATGCTAAACGTGACCCGCGTGGCTGGGCAGTGACGATTTTGTATTTTGCTTTAATTGATTTTAATGCCTATCAACACCAAGCGTTGGCTGAATACAGTGAATGGGTGCCAGTAGCAAAAGCACAAGATTTAGCATTAGCTTTTGATCATAATGAATTGCTTAACTTAGCATTAGAGCGCTTAACCAATAAAACTCGCTATACCGCATTGCCAGCCAGTCTTATGCCTGAGTTATTTACGCTAACTGAGCTACAAACCATTTATGAAATTATTCTTGGGCAATCCTTAGAAAAAAAAGCCTTTAGACGCCGCATGATAGAAGCTGGTGCAGTTGAAGAAACCAATCAAAGTAAAATTGTAGGCAAACGACCAGCTCAGCTTTACCGCTATGCACTCGATTCTTTCGATTTTATATTTCCTCGCTCACTCGAATTACCTAGAAACAAAGAGGGTGAAGATAAGCAAAACAATGAGCTTTCTGACTAGCGCATCTTGATGCACTTTGATTTATAATGCCGCGCTTATGATTGATGTCATGTTTTGATCAGCACTTTGCCTATGTCACACGTTTCTCCCTGCTTCCAGCAAAACCAGTTTTTTGTGTTGGTGGAATATCTCACTTCACTGCATGAAATTTATCCTGTGAAACATGAGTTTGCAGGATATCCGGCTGCAATGACATTGGCAGATCGCGTACATTCAGATCATGATATCGCGCCGCTTGAAGCCAGCAAAAGTTACCCTGACTCAATCGATAAAGTTTTACACTTTTCAGGTAAGGCCCGAGACATACAAGACTTTGAGCGCTTTTTAGAACAAGCTCAAGCAGCCAATATTCACAACTTGTTATTGCTTACAGGCGATAAACTCAAAGAACACCATAATGGTCGAGATGGGCAGCCTCGTAGTCGCTACTTAGAGTCGGTAAACGCCGTAATGGCTGCCAAGCAGCATGGCGGGTTTCGTATTGGGGTTGCTTTTAACCCATTTAAATATGTTGAAGCTGAGCGTGATGCACAGTATTTAAAACTACATAAGAAGATTAAAGCAGGTGCTGACTTTATCATTACCCAATTGGGCTATGACATTGAAGCCTTAAAACAAGCCAAATCATTTTTAATGAAGCATGCTTATTCGCAGCAAATACTGGCTTGTGTAATGCCACTGACTTTGGGCCGAGCCAATTTTATGGTGAAGCATAAAGTCGCGGGTATTGTAATTACCCCACACATGTTAAAAGTTTTGGCAGATGAAAAACAGGCAGGGCATACAGACCGAGTTTATTTGCGCTGTGCTTTACAGATTTTGATATGTAAACATTTAGGGTTTGCAGGAATTCACTTATCTGCCTGCCATAAGCCAGAAGAGCAAATGCTGCTTGAAAGCTACATCGAGCAATATAGACATCTTAACCTTAAGGCCTTAGAAGAGCTTTGGAATTCACTTTGGCAAGTCACGACAGGCAAAGAGTTTTCGCCTGAAATTTCTCATTTTTCGCGTCAGCCAACGTCTAAACAATTAATTAAATATCGTCAACTGCATGTTATGCATGAAGCAATGTTTGGATCAAAAATTGCTAAAGGTGTAGGACGGTTTATTTTTAAAGCGTCATTTTGGGAAAATGCTTTGGTCGCCAAAGTATTACTTAAAACTGAAGTGCTGAGTAAACATAGCCTAGTTGGCTGTGAAAGCTGTGGTCAGTGCCGCCTAAGCGATACTTTATATATTTGCCCTGAAACGTGTCCAAAGGGTTTGGCCAACGGTCCATGTGGCGGTACAACTTTAGACCGCTGTGAATTTGGTGACCGTGAGTGTATTCATTCAGTTAAAGCAAGGCTTGCTAAAGCCCTTGAACAAACTGAAATATTAAAAGAAAAACTCATTCCCACAGTAGCAATTGAAACTAGAGGAACCAGTTCTTGGAAAAACTGGTATTTAGCGACTGAGGCTTAAGTTTTGTATTACCCCTTGATTTGATTTTGTTAAAAAACTAATTCACATGCTAAAGCACGGCAATAATTTAAAAATAACAATTGTTTGGCTTAATTATGTTCAATCAAGATGATTACCGAGGAGTATACTTAAAGCAAATCTTTTGCGTTAAAAGGAAAGTTGTCTCAATGAAAAAGTTGGTTGCTGTACTTGCTGTAATTGTTGTTTTAACTGGATGCGTTTACGACCCTGTTAATTACGACAAAATACACGACCAAGAGTTCCAAGACCACCTCAGGCAAAACGGTTAGTAATAAAAAGCCCACTCAATGAGTGGGTTTTAGTTTTTAAAAAGCGCACTGCACCATTTGAGTGACAAACAGATTCATACCTTCGCACAAAAACTCTCACAACATCCTGATTTAGCAAGCCAGTTTGCAGTCAAAGGTGAAAGTTACGATCAACTCGCAGCATGTATAGCTGTAAAACTTAGCAATCCAGCTCAGGTCAAATAACGGGAACCATATCCAAGTAATTTGGATTCAAAGGCTTATTGCGGGGGGCAGTTTTTAGAAATAGGTTTTTTAACTCCTTGTTTATTTATTTGAATTAGCTGAAAGTATATATTGTATTTATAAGCTAGCTTATTGTTTACTTCATTAGGAAAATATTCTTTCTTAGAAGTTAATAAAATGAAAAATTATTTAATAGGGTTAGTTACTGCTTTAGGTTTAACTGGATGTGTGGCATTACCAAACATCGACTATTCACAGCAAAAAGTTGAACGGTTTAATCCAGTTAAGAATTGGATTAGTGTAGATTCTGCTTCAGTTAAAGATATACCTAATGGTAATGAAATCTTTAAGTTGAAAGGGGGGAGCGAAGTTTATGTGTTCAGATATCAAGACGAATGGGCATTAATAAATCCAAATTCTCATACACAACAGTGGATTGATACTAAGTATTTATGTAGTTTTTCTGGTTGTTATACTCCTCCAATTATTTTTAGAAATGCTAAAAGTAGTTTTAATAACAGGGAATCTATTTACTCAATTCAACAACGTGAGCCTAAAAGGTATAGCAATACTAAAACTAGAAGTACCTCTACTAGTCATACTTCAAGAACCTATAGTCAAACTACTAATAATTCTTGTTATTGTACTTCTGGTACATATTGTGTTGGGCCTAGAGGTGGACATTATTGCCTTAATAGCACGGGTTCTAAAAGATATCTTCCAAGATAGATAGAGCAAACTTTGGAAAACCCTGCTAAATAACGATTATTATCGTTTTTTTATTTTATATACAGGTTATTTGCATTTAAAAACTAGGTCTATTTGATATAATTCATGAAAATATCAAAGGTTATAAAAATGGATAAGCCTTTTCCACTATTTTGTAATGAGCGCATTAATTTTATGAATAGAATATTATTATCTTTTATAAGTTTATTAATTATTAGTCCAGTGTACAGTGCTGATGATTTTTTCGAAAAAAAACCTTCTATTTTAATTGCTAAAGATGAAGAGGCTCAAAATACTAAAAGTGGTGAGAGTGTTGTTTTTTTTGAGTCAGCAATGCAACAAAAAATAGATCGTACAAATCAACTTTTTAGAAGGGCTGAGCGAGATAAAGATGTTCTATTCCAAACGTCAAATATGACTGATTATGATAAATCACAATATTACAGAGAAAATAAGTTTGCTAATTATAGAGGTTATTCACCATACATTGAATCTACACCTAATAGAAAAGTAATTTCAGAAAAAGAATATGAACAGCTAATGGAGCAAAAAAGAAAAGAGAGAAAAGTTGATCGAAGCCTTTGGTACCTATTAGATAAGTAATTTCAGAAGATAAATTTCAATAGTTAAAAGTGGCATAGTAAAACAAGAAAATTAATATTTTTACGAACAAAATATAGCTATTGCCTACCAAATCAAAAAATAGATATGTTATAGAAAAGGATGGGGTTGGTATTAAGCTCAAAGGAAGCACTTAACCGATCTTCTTAAAATTCGATGGATTTCGTTAAATAGGTAGAAGATGACCGCACTTTTAGAAAAGGATTTCAGCCCGTCTGAGTTTACGTTGTTTTCTGAAATATTATGGAAACTTGGCTCAGGAAAAGGGAAATATAATTTACGTGAAAATATCATTTCAGATATTGCCATCTTGTTGCGGGCTGATTTTGCCGCATCTTATATTTGGGATTCAACGCATAATTTATCGAAAGAAGGTGTGATATGGAAAATCGACCCAAAAGCGATGCAGGACTATGAGAGTATTTGGCAATTTGATGATCCCATTACGGCAGAGCTTCATAAACTCCAGAAACCAACATTTGTAAATGAAGTCATGCCTCTCGCAGACCTTAAAAAAACCAGCTATTACAATGAGTTTTTGAGAACCTATGGTTTGTATCACGGCATAAATATTTATTTTGTCCGAAATGGCATAGATATTGGCGATTTACGTATTTGGCGTGCAAAAGACGCTGACATGTTTGGTGAACGTGAAAAAAGAATCTTAAATCTGCTTGAACCTTATTTTACCCAAGCCTTACCACTAGATTTGTCAACACAATATGGTCTGACTCCACGTGAACAAGAAGTGGTTCATTTAGTCTCTAAAGGCTTAAGTGATAAAGAGGTGGCAAGTTTACTTGGTATTGGTTTTACTACTTTAAGAACCCATCTGAATAATGCTATGAGAAAAATAGGCTGCAATAATCGCACTGAAATGGCTTTACTCGTTCAGCATTAAAGCAAAGCAATCCTCAATTTTGAGGATACGAATTATCGAGCAATTTGTACTAAGTTCTTAAGATCACAACTTAAATGGATTTTAAGTCACCATGTCAAATGCAGTTGAAAAAAATAATTGGATTGAGTCACAGGGTTTAGCAAATGCTTCAGTAGATGTCATCACTAAACTGATTCATGAAAGAAAAGTATCTTGTGAAGAACTCGTGCATCACTACTTCGACACTATTGAAAAACAAGAGTCTTTAAACGCATTTATTAGCACAGATAAAGCTTCAGCAATTCAGCAAGCTCAATATTGGGATAAATACCTACTGAGTGGAAAACCATGTCCAGCTTTGATGGGTATTTTAATTGCTGTTAAAGATAATATTCATGTTGTAGGTTTCCCTAATAGTGCAGGTACACCAGCTTTAGCTGATTTTAAGCCTCAAAGCTCCGCACCGATTATTCAAAAACTTATTGATCAAGGCGCGATCATTGTTGGTAAAACCAATATGCACGAATTGGCCTTTGGAGTAACAGGTTATAATACTGCTATGCATATAGAGGGCGTTGTCGGTACACGAAATGCCGTAAATCCATTGCATATTGCTGGTGGGTCTTCGTCAGGTAGTGCTGTGGCCGTAGCAGCGGGAATGGTTCCAATTTCGATTGGTACAGATACTGGTGCTTCTATTCGTTTGCCAAGTGGGTTAAATGGTTGTGTCGGCTTTCGTCCAACGGTAGGAAGATACTCACAAAACAGTATTACCCCAATTTCACATACGCGGGATACGGCTGGCCCGATTGCACACACAGTATCTGACATTATCTTAATTGATCAGCTTATTACTCAAGAGCCAAAAAAAGAACCATTACAACCTCATCAAATTAGGCTCGGCATCAATCCATATTTTTGGAATCATTTAGATGAAGATGTTCGTGAGCAGGCTCATATTGCGCTTGAGCTTTTAAAAGAGGCAGGAGTCGAAATTATTAATGTCGATATGCCAAATTTAGAACAACTCAATCATGCTATCTCATTTCCAGTGGTTGTCTATGAAGGCAAATATGACCTTATTCAATATTTAAAACATCATCATGTAAATTTGACTATTGAGAATGTAGTTGATCAGATCTCAAGCCCAGATGTTCAGGCAATTTTTAAACAGAATATCTTTCCTCAATTAATTCAAGATCAGACGGGGCAACTTGTTCCTGTTCTACCTTTCTATGAAAAGGCCATCAGTGAAGCTCGGCCTCAATTGCTTGAACTCTACCAAAACACTTTTAAAGCGCATAACTTACATGCTTTATTATTTCCGACATCACCGATTGTTGCACCACTCGCAAATGAACAATCCAATTCAATTGAAAATTTCCAGACACTCATTCGAAATACGGACCCCGGCAGTAATATCGGATTACCAGGGCTGAGTTTACCCATTGGAAAGGGAGTGAAATCGAAACTACCCGTTGGATTAGAAATTGATGGTTTACCTCATCAGGATAGTGAAATACTTGCGATTGGGATGACTTTAGAAGAAATATTTAAGGTTTTAAATAAGTAAAAAAATAAACCGATAATTCTCTATTTTTTAAATAAAAAAGAGTTAAAAGTAACTCTTTTTTAGATTAATTTTGTTTTTGAATAATGCTCGGCTTCTTAAAAATAAGTTGGATTTGGTCTGAAAATCTTTATGGTATTTAACTTGCTGTAGTTAATTATAAATATATTGAAAATACATATTTAATAATCTG
>NZ_JADWOM010000034.1:0-19635 GCF_016106645.1 Acinetobacter sp. ACIN00229 | reverse complement strand
AGCCACGTTTTCGGCAGTCTGGGGCATGGTGTCTACACCATACAATTCTTTAAGTTTAGGGTTAATGAAACGCCATCCCATGGTGGTGTCTTCAATCTTCTGGCTACGGCCAAAAGCACTGTCAGACTTACCCATCACATAAGGTGCACGGCTCATGCTTTCCACACCACCTGCAATCACCAAGTTCGCTTCACCTGCTTTAATGGCACGGGCAGCAATGGCAATCGCATCGAGTGAAGAACCACAGAGACGATTAATGGTGGTTGCCGGTACTTGATACGGTAAACCTGCAAGCAGTGCCGACATACGGCCCACATTACGGTTATCTTCACCGGCTTGGTTCGCACAACCATAGATCACATCATCGACCTGTTCCCAATCTACATTCGGGTTGCGCTGCATGAGTGCTTTAATCGGCACAGCGCCAAGGTCATCGGCACGGACAGGTGCAAGACCACCGGCATAACGGCCGAATGGGGTACGGATGGCATCGATGATATAAGCGTTTTTCATTCTTACATTTCCATTTTGAAATCTGTTGCTGTCACTGCCACATCGTTAGACTTTTCCAGAGTTTGCTGGCGATCATCATGGTTACTAAGTTAAAAGTAGTCATGACAGAGTCTTATCGTGTTGAGTCAAATACCAGTAGCTAATTCTTGTCACTTTTTTAAAAAAGTAACCAAAAACCTTTGTTGAACAGAGGAGGCTTCCATGCCTCCCTGTCCAACGGGCGACATCCATGTCGCCTCGTTGCTCAGCACAACAGGGATGTTGTGTCTGAGTAACAAAGGATTTTTGTTACTTTTTATCCTTAAAAAGTAAGGCATTACTTATACAAAAAACTTTTGCTTTAACTCGTAATTGGGGGGGGGGCGTGTTTAAACCTTACCCTTGAGTCGCATCAGTCAAAGTTGCACCTGTTAAAGCCTGCAACTCATCAAAGCTAAGACCTTCCACTTTCTCAATCACCTTTAAACCATCTTTAGTCACGTCAATTACGCACAGGTCAGTGTAAATACGGTCAACACAGTGTTTACCCGTAACCGGATAGCTCAGCTCAGCCACAATCTTCGGTTCACCTTGCTTAGTCACATGGTCTGTAGTGATAAATACTTTTTTAGCACCTACAGCTAAATCCATCGCACCACCCACCGCAGGAATCGCATCAGGTGCACCCGTGTGCCAGTTCGCCAAGTCACCATTCGCTGCAACCTGAAATGCGCCCAGTACGGCAATATCAAGGTGACCACCACGCATCATCGCAAAGGAGTCGCCATGGTGGAAAAAGCTGCCGCCTTCAAGCATGGTCACAAATTCTTTACCCGCATTAATTAGTTCAGGGTCTTCTTCACCTGCCGCTGGTGGTGGGCCAAAAGCCAACAGGCCATTTTCAGAATGAAGGAAAATATCTTTATCGTTAGGTAGGTAGCTTGCGATCTTGGTTGGTAAGCCAATGCCCAAATTCACATAGGCGCCATCTGGAATATCTTGTGCCACACGTTTTGCAATCTGGTCACGGCTGAGTTTCTGGTAGCTCATGTTATTTCTCCTTATTGCTTACTGTGCGGGCTGTACTTGTACAACGTGCTGTACAAAGATACCTGGGGTGATGATGTGCTCTGGATCTAATCCACCTAGCTCAACCACTTCAGACACCTGAACAATGGTGACATCAGCAGCCATGGCCATAATCGGACCAAAGTTACGTGCAGATTTACGGTAAACCAGATTGCCCCAGCGGTCGCCTTTGTAAGCTTTAATCAAGGCAAAGTCCGCCTTGATTGGATATTCGAGTACGTAATCTTTACCATCAATCTGGCGAGTTTCTTTGCCTTCAGCTAGAAGTGTTCCAAAGCCTGTTGGGGTAAACACAGCACCAAGTCCCATACCTGCTGCCTGAATACGGCAAGCCAGATTACCTTGCGGAACAACTTCAAGCTCGACCTTTCCGGCACGATACAATTCATCAAAAACATAAGAGTCTGACTGACGTGGGAAAGAACAGATCACTTTTTTAACTGAACCAGCCTTAAGCAGTTTAGCCAGACCATAATCGCCATTACCGGCGTTATTACTAACAATCGTTAAATCTTTAACACCGAGTTCAATCAGTCCATCAATGAGTTCAGCGGGTTGTCCTGCGGTACCGAAACCACCAATCAGGATGGTCGCGCCATCTTTAATCTGCGATAGTACCTCGCTAAGAGAGGACTTACTTTTGTCAATCATGTGAGAAACCTTAGAGCATGAGGTAACGTGATGTTATTACTACCGCTAAAAATTTATTTAAATTCTTAATGGTAGTAATAAATGGAATAAATTTTGTGAGTCAAAAGCGAACTTTTAACTCACATACACTTTCAATTAAGCGCTAGCGCGACGGCGTTCAACTTCAGTTGAAGGAGCAGCAGCGGCATCTTTAACAAGTTCGATGTTAAATGTGATGTGTTTGAAAGCGTGATCTAAACCACGGCGTTGGATTTCAGCTGGGTCAGTTACATCAACTGCTGTTGCCACTAAGCCATCACGAGTTGCAAAGGCAAAGTCGTCCCATAAGTACTCATCACCCTCAATGTTGAATTGAGTTGTAAGCTTGCGGAAACCTGGTGCAGAAACAAAGTAGTGAACGTGGGATGGACGGTTACCATGACGGCCTAATTTGTTAAGAAGGGCCTGAGTAGTACCTTCTGGCGGGCAACCATAACCTACTGGCATTGTGGTTAATGCAACATATTTACCATCTGCATCAGTCAAAATACTACGGCGTAAGTTGAAGTCAGATTGAGACTTATCAAAGAATGAATAGTTACCTAAACTGTTAGCATGCCATACTTCAACTTTAGCATTTTCAATGATATTGCCGTCAGTATCAGTCACCGTACCTTCAATAATTAAGGTATCGATTTTGCCAGATTCAGTGCCATCATCCATACGAGCAAAACCAACGGTTTCAGGCGCGCCAGCTACATAAAGTGGGCCTTCAATGGTACGCGGTGTGCCACCCGTAACACCAGCTTTTGCATCAGCTTCATCTGCACGTAAATCAAGATAGTGCTCTAAACCTAAGCCAGCTGCCAAAAGACCAAGTTCGTTTGCTTGACCTGCGTCTGTGAAATATTCCAAACCTTTCCATACTTCTGAAGGTTGGATGTCTAAATCTTCGATGGCTTGAAATAAATCCCCGAGAAGGCGCACTACAATTTGTTGAACACGTGCATCAACTTCGCCTTTTGCAGTGTCGACATTCATTTGTTTTACAAGCGCATCAATTTGTTGACGGTTCATACTAAAACTCCTTAAGTATGCAATACGGTTTTGGGTGGCAGCGCTGCGGGCATGTTGTTTTGCTAGCGAATAAGTGCCGCCACGTTCCTTGTTACCTTCTGAATAAATATATTTAGTTTTTGAATGTGCTTCAGACCACACACTCAAACTATTTTCTTAGATTACGAATCATCATCACGAACAGAAGAAGGGTGACGATTAAGTGCCATCACTTCGATGTTCATATAAGGATAGAGAGGTAATCCTTGTAAAATGTTGTGCAACTCTTCATTGCTCTCAACATCAAAAATACTGATGTTTGAGTACTGGCCTGTAACTCGCCAGATGTGACGCCATTTACCTTGGCGTTGTAAATCTTGCGAATAAGCCTTTTCAACGGCCTTAATTTCATTTGCTTTGTCGGCTGGCATATCGAGTGGAATATGCACATCCATACGTACATGAAATAACATGGGAAACTCCTTATCCTGTTGCCTTAACGACGTAACTTCTCGACTTTATCTTCATCAATTTCAATGCCTAAGCCCGGAGCCGTTGGCAAGTGCAATTCAAAGTTTTCGTAACGTAGCGGTTCTTTCAAAATTTCTTCGGTAAGCAATAACGGACCAAATAATTCAGTACCAAACGCTAATGTTTCAAAGGTTGCAAATGCGTGAGCAGAAGCGATGCTACCTACAGGGCCTTCAAGCATAGTGCCGCCATAAAGATCGATTCCAGCCAAACCTGCAATCTTGGCAACTTCACATGCCTCGATCAGACCTCCTGATTGTTCAATTTTCACGGCAAATACATCTGCACCATGACTTTTTGCAATACGGTATGCGCTGTCAGGACCAGTTAAAGCTTCGTCCGCCATGATTGCGACATCAAAACGACGTGTTAAACGCGCAAGTGCTTCAGTATTTTGAATAGCACAAGGCTGTTCAATTAAATCAATCCCGCCATCTTGTAGCTGTTGAATACCTTGAATACATTCCAGCTCTGACCATGCACGATTTACGTCAACACGTACACTAATATCTGCACCTAGTGCTTTTTTAATTGCAATCACATGATCAACATCGTGTTGCAAATGGCGTGCACCGATTTTGAGTTTGAACGTGTTATGACGTTTCAACTCAATCATTTTTCGAGCTTCAGCAATATCTTTTTCTGTATCACCAGACGCGAGCGTCCAAAGTACAGGTAAACTATTACGCAGACGGCCACCTAAAACTTCACTTAACGGCACGCCTAAACGTTTTGCCTGAATATCAAGTAGAGCGGTCTGAATGGCACATTTCGCGAAACGGTTACCATTAATATTCTTACGAATCAGTTTTAGTGTTTGAGCCACATTTAAATCTTTAACTGATGCGAGTAATGGTGCAAAGTAAGTATCAATATTGGCTTTGACACTTTCAGGACTTTCTTCACCATAGTTCAGTCCACCAATGGTGGTCGCTTCACCCCAGCCGACAATACCATCCGTAGTCGTAATTTTAACGAGCACCAAAGTCTGAGTACGCATTGTAGTCACAGACAGCTGGTGAGGACGGATAGTTGGAATATCCACAAGTATGGTTTCTATGGTTCTATACATGAAGTTTCAACTATTACGAACTTGTTTACATACCATAGAAGAATGTAATAGCCTAAAATAGATATAGAACGGTATTTTAAGATACTAAAAAGGTATATTAATGGAATTAAGACATCTACGTTATTTTGTTACCGTTGTGGAAGAACAAAGTCTGACTAAAGCGGCTGAGAAGCTTTTTATTGCCCAGCCACCACTCACGCGTCAAATCAAAAAACTAGAAGAAGAATTAGACATTGATTTGTTTGTGAAAGGCTCACGTCCATTAAAAGTGACGGAAGCAGGGCTGTTTTTTTACCAACATGCCGTTCAAATTTTAACGCATACTGCTCAAGCTGCTTCCATGGCTAAAAAAATGAAGCTGGTCGAAAACATTGTCAAAGTTGGCTATGTCAGTTCACTTCTGTATGGGCGTTTACCACAGGTCATTTATCTATTTAGACAAAAGAATCCTGACATTCATGTCGAGCTTATTGAATGTGGCACACGAGATCAGGTTGAGGCTTTAAAGTTAGGTAAAATCGATTTAGGTTTTGGTCGCTTACCCATTAGTGATCCAGCGATAAAAAGGCTTTTACTTCGCAAAGAAAAATTAAAACTCGCGATTCATAAAAAGCATCCATTAAGTGAATTTCAAGATTCAGGAATTTACCTATCTCAAATTATCAATGAGACGATTTTTTCTTATCCAACGACACCTAAGCCTAATTTTTCGACCACTATTCAAGCTTTATTTACCAAGTTAGGTTTAATACCAGCCAAGCTGACCGAAGTACGAGAAATTCACATGGCGCTTGGTTTGGTGGCTTCGGGCGAGGGTATTTGTATTATTCCAGAAAGTGCCTGTGATATTGGAATGAAGAATCTAACTTATTTAAATATCTTAGATTTAGAAGCTTATAGTCCCATTTCTCTATCGATGCGTAACATGGACCAAAGTTCTTATATTCCTAAAATTTTAGATTGTATTGAAGAGATTTATAGCGAAGAAGAAGTGTCGAGAAATCTAAATTTATAACTTTTTAATACGTTTTAAATTGAATTATCATGTTATTTTAAAACTTTAAGATTATAGGTAATATTTAAAAGGAATTAATAGATGAGAAAAATTTTAGGCGCAGCTTCTCTCATTATGTCTACCTGTGTTGTACATGCTGAACAATTAAATGAACAAGAAAAAATCTCTCCATATAGTGCGAATGTTACTTTTGCTAGCCAATATATTTCACGTGGTTTTCAACAAACTTGGGGCAAGCCTGCATTACAAATTGGTCTAGATTATGCAAATCCGAATGGATTATTTGTGGGGACTTGGGCTTCAAATGTAAGTTCTAACTATCTTCGTGATGCTTCAGTTGAGTGGGATTTTTATACAGGTTATATAAAAACTTTTGATAAGTTTTCGGCTGGAATGACGGTTTTTTATTACTACTATCCGGGAGCTAAAAGTACACCTGAAACGGGGAGTACCAGTTATAACTATGGCGAAATTGTGCCTCAGATTGGTTATGGACCTTTAACGCTTAAATATTTCATTACCTACACCCCAGATTATGCTGGCTATAACTCCAAGACGATGGGCGGTCCTGAGGGTAAACGTTCAAGAGGAACAACATATCTGGATTTAACTTTTACACAGCCAATAAATGACACTTGGACTTTTGGTGCCCATTATGGTTATGAAAGAATTAAAAATTTCTCGGAAGCTAATTTTCAGGATGTTAAGGTTGAGCTTATTAAGGATTTAGGCGATGGATGGAATACAGGATTAGCCTACACTAAAGCTTGGGATAAAAATGGGTTCTATAAGAAGTATAGTAATGGTGAGCCAGATGCACCTATTTCGAATCCGATTGATTCAACTTTTACAGTTTCTGTAAAAAAAGTTTTTTAAGTTAAACTTATTAATATTGGTCTGATTAACTACGTTTGAAAGGTATCTGTAAACTTTCAAACGTAGTTAAAAACGATTTTTTATTTATTTTTTAAATTAATTAAGGTAGGTAAATGAAGCACTACCTGAGTATTTTTAATAATGTCTAAACGTGAAATTATCTAGAATAATATATATAAAATTGGAAAACTAAAATATTAGTATTTTTCTAATCTCTAAAAAAAATATGGATTAATAAAATTATTATGGATACTTAATATTAATCTTCAAAGGCATTTCTGGGCTGATTATAAATAAAAACTATTATATGAAACAAAATAAGTATTGGCATTTAGATGGGGATTTTTCCATTCTTAAACTGTTTTATGTACACGTTCCAGTAGGTAGCTGTCTCGGAAAATACAAGGGATTTGTTGTGTCTAACTTTGCCTGAACTTCGTATTCCGTTTTTATACCTTCAGTAACGCAGTATACGTTCAATTTTGCAGTTTAAGGAAACATTGATGTCGAATTCTGCTGTTGTTGATTCAGTTGCTTTTGCCTTAAGACAAGCTGAACTATCACAAACTGCGATTATTCCTATTCGTACTGAGCTCGGTGGTGAACAGGCAAATGTGGATATCGCTTATGCAGTACAGGAAATCAATACTGTACGTGCACTCTCGGAAGGGCGCCGTTTAGTAGGTCGTAAAATTGGCCTCACTTCTAAAGTAGTACAAGCCCAACTTGGTGTAGATCAACCTGACTTTGGGATGTTATTTGCTGATATGGCATACGGCGATGGTGAAGTCATTCCAGCGGGTAAGTTGATTCAGCCAAAAGTTGAAGCTGAAATTGCGCTCGTACTCAAAAAGGATTTAACTCAAGCCCGACATACATATGCAGACATTATTAGTGCGACAGACTATGCCTTACCGGCTATTGAAATAGTCGATAGTCGCATTGAGAACTGGAAAATCTCATTGATTGACACGGTTGCTGACAATGCATCAAGTGCAGCTTTTGTGTTGGGTTCACGTCCAGTACAGCTTAATCAACTTGATTTAGTTAACTGCAAAATGATTATGACTCGTGGTGATGAGGTCGTTTCGCAAGGTGTTGGTAAAGCTTGTTTAGCGAATCCATTGAATGCAGCAGTTTGGTTAGCTGATGAAATGGTAAGACGCGGACGTCCATTACAAGCAGGAGATATTGTCCTGACTGGGGCATTGGGTCCAATGGTGGTGGCTCATCCTGGGGATGAGTTTAAAGTTGAAATTGAAGGCTTCAATTCAGTTGTTGCATGCTTTGCTGCTGAATAAAGGATAAGGAAATGAAAAAGATAAAATGTGCCTTAATTGGTCCAGGAAATATTGGAACAGATTTGTTGTATAAATTGCAGCGTAGTGAATTTTTAGAGCCGGTATGGATGGTTGGAATTGATCCTACTTCTGAAGGCTTAGCTCGTGCTGCAACAATGGGTTTAAAAACCACGGCTGAAGGCGTTGATGGTTTATTACCTCATGTACTTAAAGATGATATCAAAATTGCTTTTGATGCAACTTCAGCATATGTACATGCAGAGAACAGTCGCAAGCTCAATGAGCTTGGGGTGTTAATGATTGATTTAACTCCTGCGGCAATTGGTCCATTTTGTGTGCCGCCAGTGAATTTGGAAGCTTTGTTAGATGCTGGTGAAGTACCCAATGTAAATATGGTGACCTGTGGTGGGCAAGCAACTATTCCAATGGTCGCGGCAATTTCACGGGTACAGTCTGTTAACTATGCTGAAATCATTGCAACGGTTTCGACTAAATCGGTTGGGCCAGGTACGCGTAAAAATATTGATGAATTTACTCGTACAACTGCTGGAGCAATTGAAAAAGTTGGTGGTGCCAAACAAGGTAAAGCCATCATTATTATTAACCCGGCTGAACCACCATTAATGATGCGTGACACAGTACATTGTTTAGTTGATGGAGAACCTGACCAAGTTGCAATTACGGAATCAGTCAATGCCATGATCAAAGAGGTACAAAAGTACGTACCCGGCTACAAACTGGTGAATGGACCTGTATTTGATGGTAATCGTGTTTCTATGTTTCTTGAAGTAGAAGGCCTAGGCGATTATTTACCGAAATATGCAGGTAATCTTGACATTATGACTGCGGCAGCTGCACGTACTGCAGAAATGTTTGCAGAACGCGTTTTATCTAATCAAAAAGCTGAAGTTGTTTAAGGAGAAACCGTATGTCTAAGATTATTGTGCATGATATGACTTTACGTGATGGTATGCATCCACAACGTCATCAAACTACAGTTGAGCAAATGATTGCCATTTCAACCGCGTTAGACGAAGCGGGTGTGCCATTAATTGAAGTGACTCATGGTGATGGCTTAGGGGGGGGGTCCGTTAATTACGGTTTCGCTGCTGCAACAGATGAAGAGTATTTATCTGCTGTTGTGCCACGTATGAAAAATGCCAAAGTGTCAGCGTTGTTATTGCCTGGCATTGGAACAGTTGATCATTTGAAAATGGCACATGAGATTGGTGTTTCAACCATTCGTGTTGCAACACACTGTACAGAAGCAGACGTGTCTGAACAGCATATTACTGCTGCACGAAAATTGGGAATGGACACGGTAGGCTTTCTAATGTTGGCACATATGGCATCGCCACAACATTTGCTAGAAGAAGCAAAAAAAATGGTGTCTTACGGTGCTAACTGTATTTATGTCACTGACTCTGCTGGGTACATGTTGCCACAAGATGTTACCGATCGGGTTGGGTTGCTTCGCCAAGAACTTGATAGCAGTATTGAGTTAGGTTTCCATGGTCATCATAACTTGGGTATGGGCGTTGCCAATACCGTTGCTGCGGTTGAAGCTGGTGCAATTCGGGTCGACTTGGCGGCAGCTGGTCTAGGAGCTGGAGCAGGCAATACGCCGCTTGAATTATTTATTGCGGTTGCAAATCGTATGCAAATAGAAACAGGCGTAGACTTGTTTAAAGTACAGGATATTGCAGAAGATCTTGTGATTCCAATGATGCTAAATCCAATTCGTGCCGATCGTGATGCAGCAACGTTAGGTTATGCAGGTGTATATTCATCTTTCTTGTTGTTTGCAAAACGTGCCGAAGCTAAATATGGCGTCTCTGCACGTGAAATTTTATTAGAGCTTGGTCGCCGTGGTACGGTTGGGGGACAGGAGGATATGATTGAAGATCTTGCCTTGACCATGTCAAAAGCGAAAGTAATGAGCGCATAAGTTTTTTAAAAAATGAAAAAGAGCACTCCACGAGAGTGCTTTTTTACATCTAATGATTTGATCTAGATGAAATAACTTGGATATAAGCGTTATTTTCTATAAATGGATGGACATCATTTTTGATTGGATGTGTTTCTATTTAAATAAAAAAACGATTAGAAAATTAAAAATAGCAAATTTAAATAAAGATATTTTAATAAAAAAAATATATATAACAAATGTTTATTCTGGTTTTTAGGTAATGATTAATCGTTTTTAATGATCTGTTAAAAATCCTCATTACTGGAAAAGTAACATTTTTTTAAAGCATTGAGTTTAAAAAGAAAAATATCTTAATACTCTAGTCGAATTTTTCATAAAAATAGAGTTGAGCATGATAGGGCTTGGTTTCATGGATTGATTGAAAGGAAGTACGCAATGCGTCGTCAAACGTTATGGATCGCAATGGCTTGCGCAATAGCAACAATAGGGGCTACTGGCACACATGCTGGCTTTGTTGAAGATAGTCAGGTTCAGCTGAAATTTAAAAACTTCTATTTAGATCGTCAGTATGATGACACCCCTGCAAAAAACTGGGGGAGTTGGTCGCAAGCTGTGACACTGGATGCAAAATCGGGTTATGCACAGTTTGGGGCATTACAACTTGGTGTTGATGTGTTAGCACAGTACGCTGTGCGTCTGGATGGTCGTGACCGTAATGCCGATTGGATTCTGCCGTACAGTGGGATTTCTGGTACAGGCACAGGAAAACAAGAGCGCCAGTTTGGCAAAATAGGAGCAACTCTTAAAGCGAAAATCAGCCAAACTGAATTACGAATTGGTGAAATTTTACCTGTAACACCAGTAATTCATTTTGATCCATCACGTCAATTATTGACCACTTATAATGGGGTATGGCTAGAGTCAAAAGATCTTAAAAACACCAAATTAACGTTAGGTTATTTGGATAGTATCAATGCCCGTTATGAAAATCAGTCAATGGATTTTGGTCTATGGCCTAAAGCATTAAATAATGATGGTAAAACTGATGGGATGTATGTTGCGGGCATAGATTACCAATTAAATAAAAACTGGTCTGCAAGTTACTTTTATGGCGATGTGACGAATATCTATCGTCAAAACTACTTGGGTGTGAACTATAAAAACAATTATGACAAGTTAAAAGTCGATTCACACATACGTTTTTTCGACAATGCAGAGTCGGGAGATGCCTTGTATGGTGATATTGATAATCAGGCATTGTCTATAGGCTCAACCTTAACTTATGGCTCACACAGCGTAGGTTTATCTTATCAGCAAATGTTTGGTGACCATGGTAGTAACCCGAGTGCAGCAACTGGTGCACCATATTTCCCATCCCTCGCAGGTTGGGTACCTCAGCCTTATTTGGATAACTGGTCAGTTGCGAGCTTTATCCGTAAAGATGAGAAATCGGTGGGTGTGGCTTATAGCTATGATTTTAGTGAGCTTGGCATTAAAGGTTTAAAAACCACTGCAAAATATTGGCATGGTTGGGGCATTGATTCAGCTTATGAATCAAGTGCATTAACAGGCAAAGGCAAAGAAGATGAATTCAACTTTATTCTGAATTACGTAGTGCCAGAAGGGAAGTTAAAAGGCTTAGGTTTTCAGTGGATGTATATCGATGTGAACTTCGACAATATTGCAGGCCAAGCAAGCGATTTGCAGGAACATCGTATTGCAACGACATACACCTATAAATTTTAAATACTTTTAAATATTTATTTAAATAACAAATGGTTATTAATATTTTTTTTGTATCACCTCATCGTAAACAAGTATCAGTTTAGGCGCTGTGAACAGGTAAGATGGGTGAGTAAAACATTTAAAATTTGGCCTACTAAAAGCAGCTTAATCTTGAGTTGAGCTGTATAAATTGTAAGAGGAATGACATGGGCACAGTAAAAATCCCCGAATATAAAACAGATCCATTTTTCGGTTTGGAAGACAAATGGATTGAAACCGCAGCAGGTGAGCTCACTCATTATCATGAGCTTGGAGAAGGTACTCCAATTTTATTTTTACATGGTTCGGGTACTGGTGTTTCAGCAGCAGCAAACTGGTGGCTGAACTTACCACAAATTGCTGAGCAGGCACGCTGTATTGCTATTGATTCGATTGGTTATGGACAAACTGTTGTTGCAGAAGGGACCGCTTATGGCATCCGTGCATGGGTAGATCATGCAGTCCGTGTATTAGATGCTTTAGGAATTGAAAAAACCTGGTTAGTAGGTAATTCTTTAGGTGGTTGGTTAGCATTCCAGTTTATATTGGATTACCCAGAGCGTGTACTAGGTATTGTATCAATGGGAACGGGTGGTGCTAAACAGACGGCAGCACTTAAAGCACATGCTAATCCTGAATTGACAGAAGCTGGTATCCGTAAAACTTTAGAAATGTTTGTGGTCGATAAGTCTTTAGTTACAGATGAATTGGTTAAAGTTCGTTTTGACTCAGCAAAAAATGACTACGCTTCGGATCGATTGATGGATGTTGTTGGTGCACGAGACCGTGACCGTTTTGAGTTCCCGCTTGATTTTGAAAAGATGAAAGAGATTCAAGTTCCTGTACTACTCATTCATGGGGTGCAAGATGTAGTTATTCCTGTATCTCGTACATGGGATATTTTGAATATCGTACCTTATGCTGATGCTCATATTTTTAGTCAATGTGGTCATTGGTCGCAAGTTGAAAGAGCACAAGAATTTAACCAGATTATTAAACAATATTTAGCAGTACATGATGTTAAATAAAATATAAAAAATACAGGAAGGATAAATTATTATTCTTCCTGTATTTAAATTAAAAATTTTGGTTTTTTGCTGAGCCCTGTCATTTTATCTTAGACTTTTGTATTAAATAAGATAAGTTAGATCTGATTAATATTTAAGTAAAAAACTTTACTTAATAAATCCATGAATTCTTTAACCCCAGAAGATTCTGCATCTTTGCGATAGCTTACAAATAAATCTAAAAAAGGTAGATCGACATCAAGGGGTCTAGTGACAATATTATTTAAAGTGAGCGGCTCTATATAGCTAGGCAAGATCCCGCAACCTAATCCCATTCCTATTGAATTAATATTAAATAAAATATTATGAGCAGTTTGCACAATGTTAAATTTAATTTTATGAAGTTCAGCAAAATTAAGAATTGTATTATGTAAAATCGACGACTGTTCTGACGATGGGATAATAAAATCAATATTATTTAAAAGCTTCACCGGAATACGCTCGTACTGAGCAAGTGGGTGATCTCGAGGAAGCAATAGCATTAGAGGTTCACGTAATACAAACTGACTCTGAATCTCATCGTTATTTAAGTTATCTCTCATAAAGGCAATGTCAATTTCACCTTTCTTTAAGGCTTCCATTTGTTCGGTATTATTCATGCTCCGTAATTCAATTTTTAAGTTTGGATTTTGTATGCGTAAACTCGGAAGAACACACGGGAAAACTTTCATTTCTACTACTGGAACAAAACCAATGGTCAGTTGTTGTTTTTTAAATTTTGAAACTTGACGAGCCATAGCAATCGCTTTGTCCGCCTGAGCTAAAGTCAGACGGGCTTGTTCAAGAAATACACTACCTTCTTCAGTGAGTTCAACTTTACGTTTAGTGCGATGTAGTAATGTAACGCCAACCTCATCCTCAAGGTCTTTAATTTGTTGACTTAATGAGGGTTGAGCTGTGTAGAGGCGAAGTGCAGCTTTACTAAAGTTGAGTTCTTCAGCCACCATTACAAAGTAGCGTAAATGACGTAATTCCATATCAGTTGTGATCCCAAAATCCTATTATTAACGTTGGATAGTTAATAAAATATGCTAAATGCTTGAAAACCATAAATCCGTTTATAAAACCACTGATCAGTATCAGTCGAACTTAATTTTAATATTTAAAATCTATAATGAATAATTCATAAAAAGTCTAATTTGAAACAAATAAAATATTTCACTTAAAACAGTTAAAAAATCATTATCCATTCAAATTGAATTTTATGTTGTGCGTTTTTGGCGGCAGCAGGAGTGCTTCTCATGAATGGAAAAATTGAAGTGTGTGAAATCGATGCTTTAGTCGATGCACAAAATGGACGTATCTCGCCAACTATCTATACAGATCCACAATTATACGAACTAGAGTTAGAGCGTGTTTTTGGACGTTGTTGGTTATTTCTTTGTCACGAAAGCCAGATTCCAAAATCAGGCGACTTTTTCAATACGTATATGGGTGAGGACCCAATTATTGTTACGCGTCAAAAAGACGGTTCTATTAAAGCATTATTAAATCAATGTCGTCACCGTTCTATGCGGGTTAGCTATGCTGACTGTGGTAATACGCGTGCGTTTACCTGCCCATATCATGGCTGGTCCTATGGTATTGATGGTTCTCTTAAAGATATTCCATTGGAAGGTATCGCTTTTCCACATGGGGCTTGTAAAGAACAATGGGGATTGCAAGAGGTTCCGCGTGTTGCAAGCTATAAAGGTTTGGTTTTTGGTTGTTGGGCAGATGACACACCTGAATTACTCGACTATATGGGTGATATTGCTTGGTATCTCGATGCAATGATTGACCGCCGTGAAGGTGGTTCGGAAGTCATTGGTGGCATTCATAAATGGGAAATTAACTGTAACTGGAAATTTGCAGCAGAACAGTTTGCTTCTGATCAATACCACGCGCCGTACTCGCATGCCTCTGCAGTACAAGTTTTAGGTGGTAAACCAAATGATGATGCTTCTAAAACATTAGGAACAGCACAAACGGCACGTCCAGTTTGGGAAACAGCAGAAAGCTGTGTGCAATATGGTCAACGCGGCCATGGTTCAGGTTTCTTCCTTACGGAAAAACCAGATGCTAATTTCTGGGTTGATGGTCAAGTAGCAGATTACTTCCGTGAAACCTATGAAGAAACAAAAGAGCGTTTGGGTGACACTCGTGCTTTGCGTTTGGCAGGCCATAACACCATGTTCCCAACATTGTCTTGGCTGAATGGTATGACGACGATGCGCATTTGGCATCCACGTGGACCAGATAAAACTGAAGTTTGGGCTTTCTGTATCACGGACAAAGCAGCGCCGCAGCACATCAAAGAAGCGATGGAGTTGAATGCTTGCCGAGCATTTGGCCCAGCTGGTTTTGCTGAAGCAGACGATGGTGAAAACTGGATTGAGATCCAGAAAGTGTTACGTGGTTATAAAGCGCGAAAAAGCAAACTCATTATGGAAATGGGCCTTGGCAATGAAAAATACCGTGAAGATGGTATTCCAGGTATTACTAACCATGTTTTCTCTGAAACAGCTGCACGTGGTATGTATCGTCATTGGGCAAACCTGTTGATGCATGAAAAATGGGAAGATGTACAACGGTCAGATGAGGCTTATGAGCAAGAGCTTTTGAAAAAAGCGGCTAAAAAGGATGAGAAGGAGCTTGTGAAATGAACCAGATCATTGACTCGTTAAAACCACAGCCAGTATGGCGTTCTATAGGATTGGAACTTCACCACGACATTAGTCAGTTTCTATATGCAGAAGCACAGTTGTTAGATGATTGGAAATTCCGAGATTGGTTGGACATCTTAAGCGAAGATATTTTATATACGCTCAAAACGACGACAAATGCGCAAACACGTGATCGTCGTAAATGTATTGCACCACCATCAACATGGATTTATCACGACGACAAATTTGTACTAGAGCGCCGTGTAGCAAAATTAGAAACAGGGATGTCGTGGTCCGAAGAACCGCCATCACGTACTCGTCACTTAATTACTAATATTCGGGTCGAAGCAACTGCGCAAGCAAATGAATATCAAGTTTTTAGTAATTATTTGCTTTATCGCTCGCAAAAAGAAAAAGACGTATTGACCTATGTTGGTAAACGAGTTGATCTGATTCGAAAAGATGATAGCAGTAGTTTAGGTTGGAAAATTGCTAAACGCGATATCACCCTCGATCAAGCGACTTTGATTTCTCACAATATTACGGTGTTTTTCTAATGAATAAGATTTTTGTTTGTCAGATTGATGAGTTGGATGAAGGCGAAGCGCTGAAAGTAGATTGTAATGTAGGTGATATTGCTGCACTTGCTGTGTTCAATTTCAATGGTGAATTTTTTGCCATGAATGATAAATGCAGTCATGGTAATGCTTCTATGTCAGAAGGCTACCTAGAGGATGATGGCACGGTTGAATGTCCACTTCATGCATCACGTTTTTGTTTGAAAACTGGCGTACCACAATGTGTACCAGCAACTGATCCGATTCAGACATTCTCTGTCGTGATTGAAGATGGTGCACTTTATGTCGAAATGGCAGGAGCGTAATGATGGGCTGGCTAGAGGGTGAAGTTGCACTAATTACTGGTGGTGGTTCGGGACTAGGGCTTGCGTTGGTTGAGCGCTTTTTGCAAGAGGGTGCGCATGTTGGTGTGTTGCAACGGTCTCAATCAAAAATAGATGAATTGATTGCACGCTATGGTGACAAAATTGTTGCGATTAATGGAGATGTGGCGAGTTTTCAGGATAACGTTCGTGCTGTGCAGGCTACAGTAGAACGTTTTGGAAAACTGGACTGTTTTATTGGTAACGCTGGTATTTGGGATCATTATGCCGACATCGTTAACATGAGTGGCGAACAGTTAGATAAAGCCTTTGATGAAATCATGAGTATTAACACAAAAGGTTATCTACTTGGTGCAAAAGCAGCTTTAGATGAGTTACTCAAAACTGAAGGCTCAATGATTTTTACCTTATCTAACTCAGCGTTTTATTCATCTGGTGGTGGTCCAATTTATACCGCATCAAAACATGCTGGTGTAGGTTTAGTGCGTGAACTGGCCTATGAGCTGGCACCGAAAGTGCGTGTGAATGCAGTTGCTCCATCAGGCATGAATGTCAATGTGAAAGGTGCTGCATCTCTTGGGCAGGAAAATCTAGGATTACTTGATGCACGCGATCCGCAAAAAATTGGACAAGGCATGCCATTGAGATTCTTACCAGAACCAGAAGACATGACTGGTTCTTATGTATTGCTCGCATCACGTCAAAATAACCGACCATTATCTGGCGTTTTTATAAATGCTGACTGTGGTTTGGGTATTCGTGGCTTACGCCAAGCGAACGCTGGTTTTTTTGATGCTTAATTTTAATCCGATATTAATGGACTAATAAGACAGCTAAAAACTGTCTTATTTCGGAGCTAATCATGACTGTTAAACTTATTTGTGCTTCTCATAGCCCGCTAATGGAATTTGCGTCTCCGGCAGAAAAACAACAAGAACAAACGGTGCGTAAGACATTTGAAAAACTGGCAGCCGAGGTCAAAGCATACGACCCAACTTTAATTATTGCTTTTGGGCCAGATCATTTTAACGGCTTCTTTTATGACCTGATGCCGAGTTTCTGTGTAGGTGTCCGCGCAACAGCAGCAGGTGATTGGAATTATGGTCCGGGTGAGCTCAATGTACCAGAAAATACAGCATTAGGTTTAATTCGACGTGTACTTGATGAAGGTGTGGATGTTGCATATTCATATCGTATGCAAGCGGATCATGGCGTAACCCAACCGCTGCATTTTTTATGTGATGGTCAACTTAATCGTTACCCAACCATTCCAATATTTATTAATGGTGCTGCTGCGCCAATGCCTACGACAAAACGAACGATTGCTTTAGGACGAGCGGTTGGGGCTTTCATCAACTCAATTAATTTAGAAAATGAACGTATATTGATTTTGGGTACAGGTGGACTTTCACACGATCCACCAACCCCTCAAATGGGCTCTGCACCCCCAGAAGTTGAAGAGTTTCTCATTGCTGGGCGTAACCCAACTATTGAAGCTCGTAATACACGTCAGGCCAAAATCATTTCAGTGGGACAGCGTTTGGCAGCAGGTGACAAGAGCGTATCTGTTCCACTTAATCCAGAGTGGGACGAACAGTTATTGGAAAAATTCAAAAATGCAGACTTTGCTGCGCTTGAAAATATGACTGAAGATGAAATTCGCCGTGAAGGTGGACGTGGTGGGCAAGAAGTTCGTACATGGATGGCTGCTTTTGCGGCATTAGAAGCTGTTGGCGATTATGAGATGACCTTACATTGCTATGAACCTATCAGTGAATGGATTGCTGGTTTTGGCATTGTATCTGCCGAGCTGAAATAAAGGATAAAACGATGAATACTCAAACTATTGTCATCATCGGTGCTGGACAGGCAGGTGCAAGTGCTATTCTGGAACTACGTAATAACAAATACGACGGTAAAATCATTTTGATTGGAGATGAATCACATCTGCCTTATGAGCGTCCTCCTTTATCTAAAGATATGATTTTAAGGCCTGAACAGACCAAAATTGAAATTTTGTCACAACAAAAATTGAAAGATTTAGGTGTCGAAGCCATTCAAGGCAATGCGGTTGTACGCATTGAGCCTGAACAATATCAAGTGATTTTGAAAAATGGTGAAAGTATTCACTATGACAAATTATTACTCGCGACAGGAGGTGCTCCTCGTCGTCTTCCAATTTTAGATGCAGTCGGTAAACATGTTTATACCCTGCGAAATTTGGAGGATTCACAAGCCTTGGTTCCAGTCTTTCAAGCAGGGAAGCGCATTTTGCTTGTAGGCGGTGGGGTTATTGGTCTTGAATTAGCATCAAGTGCTCGTTTTAAAGATTGTCAGGTGACCTTAATTGAACAAAGTCCAATGATTATGGGGCGTTCACCAGCAATTATTAGCCAATTTTTACTTGATGAACACCGCAATCGAGGGGTCGATATTCACTTAAATGTGCAAATTGCCAATGTCACCTTACGTGGTGAAGAGATAGTCGTAATATTGGAAAGTGGTGAAGAGCTGATTGCCGATGCTGTTGTTTATGGTATTGGGATTGTACCGAATGCTCAATTGGCCATAGATGCTGGTTTAGACGTCGATTTTGCCATTAAAGTGAATGAAAACTGCCAGACTTCGAATCCAGATATTTATGCTGCTGGTGATGTAGCAACTCAGTTGCGTGCAGATGGTAATTATGCCCGTATTGAAACTTGGGAAAATGCCAATAATCAAGCAGGCACTTTTGCTCGTCATGTCATGGGATTAGCACAACCTAAAGCTAATCCATCATGGTTCTGGACAGATCAATATGATATTAACTTTCAATTCGTTGGCGATATGTCTGCAAAAGAATGGCATATACGAGGCAATATGAATCCTCAAGAAGACAAAAATGTTGGATTCACTTTATTTGGCTTAGACCAAGGTATGGTTGTAGCAGGTATTGCTGTTAATCAAGCTAAAGATGTTAGGCATTTAAAAAAATTGGTTTCTAGTTCTAGCGCCTTTGATAAAGAAAAGTTGCTAGATGTGTCTATTGAATTACGCAAATTAATTTAATTAGGGTTGTTATACTAAAAGCCTATTTAATATTGAAAATAAAAACCGTCATGATTATATGGCGGTTTTTTTATGGTTAATCATAAATATTTTCCATGAGTGGATGTTATTAATACTTAATTTGAACTGAATTATAATTTTTAGCTATTAATAGATTTTATTTTTGTTGAGTGATTAATATGTTTTTTAGATTTTAAATTTTATTTTTGCAATTT
>NZ_JADWOM010000033.1:0-24517 GCF_016106645.1 Acinetobacter sp. ACIN00229 | reverse complement strand
CGTTGCTCAAGGCGTTTTAGGTGGTCAAGGCGGTTTCGGTGGTCATCAAGGTGGTTTTGACAACGATACTAAATTTGAAGATGGTCAAGAAGACGAAAATAATCGTTAATTGAAATCTAAAAAAAAGCCAGTCAGATAATGACTGGCTTTTTTTATGTTTATTTATAAATTAATTTAAAATATTTAATTCAACAGCAGTCGTAATGTGATCATTATGGCTGATATATCTAAATAAATAGAGTTTTAATCGATGCTATTAATATTAGCTGCTGCTTTAAGCAGTGTTTTGGTGTCCATCCTATTAAAAAACTTAAAGAAAAAAGGTTACCAGCCGCTACAAATGATTGCATGGAATTATGCGAGTGCAAGTCTTCTTTGCTTTTGGTGGTTTCAGCCGGATATTCAACATATTTCAATAGAAAAGACGCCTTGGTGGTTAATTGTTGCACTAGGAATGATTTTGCCCAGTATTTTTCTATGTTTAGCTAAATCATTAGAATATGCAGGAATTGTTAAGACCGAGGTTGCACAACGACTTTCCGTGGCACTTTCTTTACTCGCCGCTTATTTCATTTTTAATGAGCAATTTAATGCATTAAAGCTGTGGGGAATAGGTCTAGGAGTTTTTGCAGTCTTACTCGTCTTATTTGGACAAATGAATACTTCTTCGAATCATCAATCTCGAAAAGCAATTGTTGCTCTATTAAGTGTTTGGTGTGGATATGCCGCGGTAGACATTCTCTTAAAATATACGAGTAGTTTAGGTCTTCAATTTACACTCACGTTGAATCTTATTTTTATTACATCTTTTATATTATCAATTTCATATTTATTGGTGCAGAAAACCCAAAAATGGCAGCTTAAAAGTGCTATAGCTGGATTAGTATTAGGTGTGCTTAATTTTTCAAATATTGCTTTATATGTGAAGGCTCATATCCTTTTAAAGGATTCACCTGCAATTGTTTTTGCAAGTATGAATATTCTCGTTGTGTTATTAGGAATTGCAAGTGGCGTTATTTTATATAAAGAAAAATTAAAATGGCCTACCACTTTGGGTATTTTATTGGGGATCAGTGGCGTAATTTGTTTAGCTAGGGCAATGAGTTTATAGTTCAAGAGAGTTGAATCTCTTGAACTATTTTAATTTTATAAATAGGTGAAAATAACTTCATCTGGGAGACGCGATTTAGGAAGTTTTGCATTGAAATCGTTTTCACTGCGATAACCTAGAGAAACAATGACTGAACTACGCAGGCCTTTTTCAGTTAACCCAAGCTCAGCATTTAAAATATCTTCATCAAAGCCGCCCATTGGCGTAGCATCAATTCCTTCTAAACCCGCAGCAAAAAGTAGTTGCCCTAAAGCAATGAATGTTTGATTTTCCATCCACCCAAATAAATTTTTCTGCTCATTTCGATAGAATTCAACATAGCCATGGCGAGTATCTTTTTGGCCGAGCTTTGCTTTTTCATCTTTAAAACGACCGCTCAAATCATCTTGTTCAAGCAATTGATTTAAGTATTCAGCTGAAATATCTGTTCTTGTGCAAAAGATAAGTGTGTGTGATGACTCGAGTACTTTTGGAGCGTTGTAAGCATATTTACCTGTTAAGGCTTTTGCAATTCGTTCTTTAGCTACTTGATTATCTGCAACTACGAAATGCCAAGGCTGAATATTTACTGAAGAAGGGGTAAAACGTAAAATTTCTAATAATTTATTAAATTTTTCTCGAGGAATTTTCTTTTCAGAATCATACGCTTTTGTTGTATAGCGACTTTTAACAGAATTCAATAGGTCCATAGGTGTGCTCCATATCAATCTTATGGCAATTGAGAGAATTTAATCTTTGCCATCATACGCTATTTTATTCAAAAACATTTCCTATGTAATTCGATAAAGAAATATAATGTTTATATAAAATTTTAGTAATTTATTGAAAATGATTGATTTACTGCCAACAGATGCAAAGAGTAAGCTGCGAGAAATTAGAATTGTTAAAGCCTTTATCATTCTTATATTTGTATTGAGTCTTCTTATTTTATACATTGATTATCATGATCATGCACATATAAACTGGAAATTTATATTTATTGTCAGCATGTGTGTGATTTACGATTCTGATTTAAATAAAAAAATTAAAGAATTGAAAGTTGAAATAAAAAGTGACTAATTTCTAGTTAATAATTCCAGACAATCAATTCGAGCTGTTGCGTATTTGAGGATGGATCAATTTCCAAAATATAAGCCTGATCTTCACGCCAATCGCCAAGAACAATTCGTTGTTTAGCTTGTACCTGATGAATTGAAGGGCGATGAGTATGTCCATGAATCAGTATATCTACATCTTCTAAAGCAGAAATAACAGCTTGTTCATTTACATCCATAATTTCATAGCTTTTTTGCTGTTTATCAGCGGAGCTTCTTTTGCGAAAGCCATTCACTAGTTTAGTCCGAAAACTGAGAGGAGTCCGGCGTAAAAGAGCAACTAAGAGCGGATTTCGAATAATTTTTTTAAATCTTTGATAAGAAATATCATCTGTACATAATGCATCGCCGTGTTCTAGACGATATTGATGTCCTGCGATATTGAGGAAATAAATGTCAGGGAGTAAGACGCCATTAAATTTATTGAGGAAAACTTGATTAAGCGCAAAATCACGATTACCGACTTGAAAGTAAACCTGATTCCCTTTTTGATTAAAGTCTTTTAAGGCCTCAACAATTTCATCAAGCCATGGTGCTGAATAGTCATCTCCAATCCAGGCATTAAACCAATCGCCTAAGATATAGAGTTGAGTATTTTTATGTTGGTAATGCACCAATAAGTCTAAAAACCCTCGAACGAGTCGAGGGTGTTCAGGTGACAAATGTAAATCTGAGATAAACAGATAAGTCACAGCTTTATCCTAAAATTATTCAGAAATAATTTTAGCAGATTCGATTACTACATTTTCTAAAGGAACGTCAGCGTGATAACCGCGGTTGCCAGTGCGAACACCTTTGATCGCTTCAATAACATCTAAACCTTCAACAACTTTACCAAATACAGCATAACCCCAACCTTGAGCAGTTTTAGAAGTATGGTTCAAGAAAGAGTTATTTTTTACATTGATGAAGAATTGAGCAGACGCTGAGTGAGGAGCTTGAGTACGCGCCATTGCAATCGTACCTTCGTCGTTGCTTAAACCGTTATCAGCTTCGTTTTCAATTGAATCGCGTGTCGCTTTTTCTTTGAAGTTTTCATCCATACCGCCACCTTGGATCATGAAACCATCAATGACGCGGTGGAAAATAACGCCGTCATAAAAACCGTCACGTACATATTCTAAAAAGTTTGCTACTGTTTTAGGTGCTTTTTCAGCATTCAGTTCAAGAACAATACGACCTTTATTGGTGTTTAATTCGACTTGAGGAAAACTCATTACATTAATCTCCTAAACATGGGCTTATGACCATGGGTTTTTGGTTGAGAGAAGCATAAGCAAACTGTAAACTACAAGGCAAGTAAAAAACGTTAAAATCTTTGTGAAAAATGAAGATAGCGTTTAAATTTTTCGAAATTTTATCTACAAAGAAGTGATTGATACACTATGAAGCCTAATGATGTTGTCTCGAGCCTGCCAAATAACCCGACACCGAATACTCATGCCTCTGTCGATTCTGCGCAGCAAGAACAACAGGCTGGCTTAGATTTCGTTCGCCAAGTCATTACTGAAGACTTGGCTGCTGGGCGTGCAAAGCAGATCGTAACGCGTTTTCCACCAGAACCAAATGGCTATTTACATATTGGTCATGTAAAAGCAATTTGCCTAAACTTTGGTGTGGCTGAAGAATTTGATGGGTTATGTAATTTACGTTTTGACGATACAAATCCTGATGCTGAAGAACAAGAGTATGTTGATGGTATTGCTAATGATGTGAAATGGCTTGGTTTTAACTGGAATGGTGAGCCGCGCTATGCATCGGGTTATTTTGATCAATTATATGCATGGGCTGTTCAACTCATTGAGCAAGGCGATGCTTATGTTGATTTACAATCTCCAGAAGAAATTAAGTTAAACCGCGGTAGTTTTGTTGAACCGGGTAAAAACTCACCATACCGTGATGCATCTGTTGAAGAGAACCTTGCGCGTTTTGAAAAAATGCGTAGTGGTGAATTTAAAGAGGGTGAAGCTGTTTTACGTGCCAAAATTGATATGGCAAGTCCAAACGTACATATGCGTGATCCAATTTTATATCGTGTATTGCATTCAGAACATCACCAAACAGGTGATAAATGGAAAATCTATCCAATGTATGACTATGCTCATCCATTGTCTGATGCGATCGAGGGGATTACTCATTCGCTTTGTACATTAGAGTTCCAAGATCATCGTCCGTTTTATGACTGGATTGTAGAAAAGGTAAAATCTCAAGCGGTTCCACATCAATATGAATCTTCACGCTTAAATGTGGACTACACCATTACATCAAAACGTAAATTACGTAAATTGGTGGAAGGTGGTCATGTGAATGGTTGGGATGACCCGCGTATGCCGACTGTAGTGGGTATGCGTCGTCGCGGTTTCACACCAGAAGGCTTACGTGAGTTTTGTAAGCGTGTAGGTGTATCAAAAACTGACGGTATTGTAGATGTTGCAATGCTTGAGTTCTGTATTCGTCAATCTTTGGAAAATACAGCTGCGCGTGGAATGGCTGTTTTAAGTCCACTTAAAGTGACTTTAACTAATTTACCAGAAGATATGGATCTTACACATGCTCGCCATCCTAACGTGGATATGGGTGACCGTGTGATTCCTTTAACTAAGGAAATCTATATTGACCGTAAAGACTTTGAAGAAGTACCCCCAAAAGGCTTCAAGCGTTTAGTTCCTGATGGTGAAGTGCGTTTACGCCATGCTTATGTCATTAAATGTGATGAAGTTATTAAGGATGCTAATGGTGAAGTCATTGAGCTTAAATGTTCAATTGACCCAGAAACCTTAGGTAAAAACCCTGAAGGCCGTAAAGTGAAAGGCGTAATTCACTGGGTATCTGCAACAAAAGGTATTCCTGCTGAAGTACGTATTTATGATCGTTTATTTACAGAAGCAGATCCTGAAACAGGTGATGACTTCTTGGCGAACTTAAATCCGGATTCATTACAAGTGTTAGAAGCTGTAATTGAACCTGCTTTGGCACAAGCGAGTCCAGAAGATCGTTTCCAGTTTGAACGCGAAGGTTATTTTGTTGCTGATCAACACGATCACTCACCTGAAAAACCAGTGTTTAACCGTATTCTCGATTTAAAAGATAGCTTTAAGCCTGAGAAAAAGTAAGACGCATAAAATGTTTTTGAGCAAATAGCAGATATAAAAAAGCCCAACTTAGTTGGGCTTTTTTATATCTATTTTCTTACATATATTATGCTTTATAGTGCTTTTGCAAATAAGCTAAGCTGGATTAACCACGTAGAAATAAAGAACAATGATGATAAGAAGAATAGATGCTAGCGTTAAATAAGTGTTCACTGTATTAAAGCTTTTAAGAAATTTCAGGATTTCCATAGTAAATCAGCGTTTATTTTATGTTACAAAGTTAATAAATTAATAATACACGGAAATTAATTATAAAGGTTCCCAAAGACAGATTAATAATCGATCTTTGGGTGAAAAATAAGCATTTAGTTTTATGGATATACTTTAACTAATATATTGAATTAAAGATTAACCACTATATCCAATTCGTTTAAGGAATTTTTGAATAACATCAAAAGCAGCATGTTCGAGGTTTTGAGCATATTGCTGATTTTCTTTGCGAAGTTTTGGAATTGAAATATTTGCATGGCGAAGTTCACATGTATGACCAATGAGCCATTTTTCAAAATGTTCTTCAGTCGTTTCAATGTGGAACTGCAAGGCAAGAATATTATTACCGACTTCAAATGCCTGATTGGTATAAACATCGGAACTTGCTAAAAGCACAGCATTTTCAGGAAGATCGAAAGTGTCGCCATGCCAATGTAGAACATGAACATTGTTAAGCAAACCAGATAAAACCTGATTAGCACGTAAGCTTAAGCTGAGTGGACCCCATCCAATTTCTTTTTGATGTCCTGCATATACTTTTGCGCCAAGTGCATGAGCAATAAGCTGTGCACCTAGGCAAATACCAAGTGTAGGCTTGTCAGCTGCTAAACGTTGTTTGAGTAAAGCGATTTCATCTTTTAAGAATGGATAATCATCAGTTTCATAAACTCCGATTGGACCGCCTAAAATAATAGTTAAACCTTCATGTGAAAAAGCAGGGGTTAAATCATCAACACCTGCCTCAAAATAACGGACGCGAAATCCGAGTTGATAAAAGACATCTTCTAATGAACCTAAGTCTTCGAAAGCAAGATGCTGAATGGCATAAATAGTTTTTGGGAAGGCGTTTGTTGTGCTCATACAAATGATTCATAGAAGATCAATAGGTGGAGTATAGCGATAAATATAAAGAAGAAAATATCTGTATAAATCGTCAATACCTGAAAATTGATATTTTTCGTTAAAATGATGTTGTTATGCAAAGGATTATCTATTTATCAATAAATCCCTAAACATATTCTACTGTTTAAAATAATAGCTTTTGAGTTCCCTCAAGACCTAAATCTGAAAGTTGATGTTCATCTTTTAAATTAACTCCTGAAAAGCCGAGCTGTTTTGATTTTTTCATTAATGTCATTAAGCGTTGTACCGCAACTGGAATACTTAAGCCTGCAGAGCGGACATTAGAAATACAATTACGTTTAGCATCAAGGCAGCCTGAATATGCATTCCACGTGTAGTAAATTCCCATACTGTCAGGAGAGCTTAAACCAGGGCGCTCACCGATGAGCATCACTAGCATGGGTGCCTTAAAGATCTCAGCAACTTCATCACCTAAAGCAACCCGACTGCCTGTTGCCAGTGTAATGGGTGCAAGAGTCCAGTTTTCTTGCTGAACTTGTTCACTTAGTGCAGTAATGAATGGAATAGCATTCACTTCAATCGCTCTTGCAGAGAGTCCATCACCGACCACAATACAAACATCGTATTGCTGAGGCTCTTCTGCATACTTTTTAATTAATACATCTTTTGATTGATCTGAAAGCTGACGTCCTAAATCAGGACGTTTAAGATAGATTTCCTTATTAGGAGCATTACTTTGGGCATGAAGACTTTGCAGCTGTCTTTGCGCTAATTGCTCAGATAAATAGGAAACATCCATGTCTTGATAAACCGCATCTTTTGCTTGCGCATGCGACAACTGGAATTCAAGTAAGGCTTGTGTTGGGATGCTACAACCTGCACGGCCCAGAGCAATGCGGGCATCGGTAAACTGTTTAAGTTTTTCCCACTGATCTTGATGAGTAGAGGAAGGGTATTGAATATCACGGTTCAGTTTCATAGCGTTCTCCCTAGTTCATGAGCAGACGAGAGAATTGGTCGGGCATGTGGTCTGCCCAACAGATTTGAGAGTTTTGTTGTTTAAAAATACCTTGCTGTTCAAGCCAAGCTGAAAACTCAGGAGCGGGTTTTAAACCGAGGAGTTGTCTTAAATAGAGGGCATCATGGAATGAGGTCGTTTGATAGTTGAGCATGACATCGTCTGAACCCGGAATTCCCATAATAAAATTAATGCCCGCAGCACCAAATAGAGTAAGGAGAACATCCATATCGTTTTGGTCGGCATCGGCATGATTGGTGTAACAAATGTCGCAGCCCATTGGTACTCCGAGTAACTTGCCGCAGAAATGATCTTCTAGTCCCGCACGTATAATTTGTTTGCCGTTAAAAAGATATTCGGGACCAATAAAGCCAACGACTGTATTCACTAAAAGCGGATTGTATTTACGGGCCACTGCATAAGCACGTGTTTCTAATGTTTGCTGGTCAACGCCGTGATGAGCATTGCTGGATAAAGCACTGCCTTGACCCGTTTCAAAGTACATGACGTTTTGTCCAATGGTTCCGCGCTTGAGTGCGAGCGTGGCTTCATATCCTTCTTGTAGTAAATCGAGTGAAATTCCAAATCCTTCATTTGCCAGTTGAGTGCCAGCGATTGATTGAAACATTAAATCAATGGGCACATTTTTTTCAGCAAGTTGAATGCCTGAGCTGATATGGGTAAGTACACAAGATTGTGTTGGAATTTGATATTCCTGAATGACATGATCAAGTAATTTCAGTAGCTCTGACAAATTATGCAGGTTATCTGTTGCAGGGTTAATGCCAATCACGGCATCACCATTGCCATACATCAAACCATCTAAAATACTGGCAGAAATACCGAGCACATCATCGGTCGGGTGGTTCGGTTGTAAACGGGTAGAAAGATGACCTTTTAAACCAATCGTGTTGCGAAATTGGGTGATTACTTCACATTTGCTGGCGACATAAATTAAATCTTGATTGCGCATAATTTTGCTGACAGCAGCCACCATTTCTGGAGTTAAACCCGATGCTAATGTTTTTAAGCTTTGGGCAGTTGCTTCTTCTCCAAGTAACCAATTTCGAAAATCACCTACTGTAAAGTGTGAAATAGGGGCAAAGGCTGCCAGATCATGTTCATCAATAATCAGTCGTGTAATTTCATCAGTTTCATAATCGACCATAACTTCATTTAAAAAGGTTTTAAGCGGTACATCGGCCAAAGTCATTTGTGCCGCAACATGTTCGGTTGCGTCTCTGGCCGCTACACCGGCTAATTCATCGCCAGAACGTAACGGCGTTGCTTTTGCCATCAAGGTCTTCAAGTCAGCAAAATGATACTGTTGATTGGCGACAATATTCCGATAACTCATAGTTACATCCTTTTTTATAGTTCTTGTTCTGCGGCTTTAATATTTGCAAACTCTTCTTCTGGTGTGCCTTTAACTAAATGATAACGGCTGTAGAGTAAAAAGTAAGCAATAAATGCGACATAAATAGTGGCAGCAATAAACCAAACTTTTGGATTAACAACAAAGCCTGCAACTACAGCAGCGACTGCTAGAACTAAGGCAATACTTGAAGTAACGATTCCGCCAGGAGTTTTATAAGGACGAGGCATGTCGGGTTTAGATAGGCGTAGCTTGATGTGGGATAAAAGAATCAACACATAGGAAATAGTGGCACCAAAAACCGCGATTAAAATGAGTGAATCGCCTTCTTTGGTAAGTGAAAGCAAGAATCCAATAATGCCCGGAATAATAATCGCAAGATAAGGGGCTTTATTTTTATTGGTTAAAGAGAGTGAAGTAGGTAAGTAGCCAGCACGAGAGAGTGCAAAAATTTGACGTGAATAGGCATAGATAATTGAAAAGAAACTCGCGATTAAACCTGCTAAACCAACAAAGTTAACAAAAGTCGCAAGCCAAGTATTGGTACCATAAACTTTAACCAGAGCATCGACGAGGGGAGCACCTGAGTTTTGCAAAGTACTTGCACCTGCTGCGCCTGCACCCAAGAATAAAATGAGCATGGCAAATGCCGTTAAGATGAGCATTGCACCGATTAAACCGCGTGGAAGAGATTTTGCTGGATCTTTTGCTTCTTCGGCGGCTAATGGCACACCTTCAACTGCAAGGAAAAACCAGATTGCAAAAGGAACAGCGGCCCAGATGCCTAAATAGCCATGAGGTAGAAAACGACTTGCGCCAGCTGCTGTGCCAACAGGAATATCTAACAGATTTTGTGTATTAAAATGTGGAATCATTGCGACAATAAACACAACCAGAGCAACAGCTGCGACAAGTGTAATTGCGAACATAATTTTTAAGGCTTCGCCAGCACCTTTCAGATGTATGCCCATAAAAATGGCGTAGCAGGCGAGATAAATCATCCAGCCATTAATACCAAATAGAGATTCGCAATAACCACCAATAAATACGGCAATCGCCGCAGGAGCAATTGCGTATTCAATTAAAATAGCTGTGCCTGTTAAATAGCCCCCAAAAGGGCCAAAGGCAGCACGTGCAAAACTATAACCACCACCTGCTGTCGGCATCATGGTGGACATTTCTGACATAGAAAGACACAGGCACAGATACATGATTGCAGCGAGGGCAGTGGCAATAAACATACCCCCCCAGCCACCTTGGGCTATACCGAAGTTCCAGCCAGCAAAATCACCTGATATCACATAAGCTACGCCTAAACCAATCAGGAGTAACCAACCAACCGTACCTTGTTTAAGTTGACGTTGAGCAAAATATTCTGCTGATGAGACTTCTGTACTTGAAGAAATGACGGAAGCTGTTTCTGGCTGATTCATACAATACTCCTGCGAGTGGATTTGTATGAATCAATGCAAAAGCAATGCCTAAATGAAGCACTTCAGAGAGTAGATGAAACTTTTTTATTCTAAAAGATAAAAATTCAAGCTTAACAATCGTAAATAAAGAAGCCAGCAATCTAAATTACTGGCTTCTTATATAATTAATAATCTTACTTCTTTCTAGTGTTGATAGTTTGGTATCAACTTGGTGCGAAACTTAGAAGAAGCCCATTGGCTTAGTTGAATAACTCACCAACAAGTTTTTAGTTTGTTGATAATGATCTAGCATCATCTTATGGTTTTCGCGGCCAATACCAGACTTCTTGTAACCACCAAATGCAGCATGTGCCGGGTAGATGTTGTAGCAGTTTGTCCAAACACGGCCCGCTTCAATAGCACGACCAGCACGATAAGAAATGTGAGCTGAACGTGACCAAACACCTGCACCTAAACCATACATGGTATCATTGGCAATTTTAATTGCATCGTCAAAGTCTTTGAACGTTGTCACAGCAAGTACAGGTCCAAAAATTTCTTCTTGGAAAACTTGCATGCCGTTGTGACCTTTAAAAATAGTCGGATCAACATAGTAACCATCGCCTACTTCTTTACGGCCGCTACCGCCAAGTAAGAGCTCTGCACCTTCTTCACGACCAGTGTTAATACAACGTAAGATTTTCTCTTGTTGTTGTAGAGATGCTTGAGCACCAATCATCGTTTCTGTATCAAGTGGATGACCAGTTTTAATACGTTTTACACGCTCGACGGCCATTTCCAAGAACTGATCAGCAATACTTTCTTGTACTAAAGCACGAGAAGGGCAAGTACATACTTCACCTTGGTTTAAGGCAAACATGGCGAAACCTTCAAGCGTTTTTTCTAAGAAGTCATCTTCTTTATCCATGATATCTTCAAAGAAAAGGTTCGGTGACTTACCGCCAAGTTCTAAGGTGACTGGAATAATATTTTCAGTCGCATATTGCATCACCATTTGTCCAGTTTGAGTTGAACCTGTGAACGCGATTTTTGCAATACGTGGGTTTGTCGCTAAAGGGCGGCCGACTTCTGAACCGAAACCATTGACAATATTAAGGACACCCGGTGGTAAAATATCTTGGATCAGTTCAGCCACCAACAAAATACCCACTGGAGTTTGCTCAGCTGGTTTAATCACAACACAGTTACCAGCCGCTAAAGCTGGTGCAAGTTTCCATGCTGCCATCAAAATCGGGAAGTTCCACGGAATGATTTGACCAACTACACCGAGTGGTTCGTGGAAATGATACGCAATGGTATCTTCATCAATTTCAGAGATGCCACCTTCTTGAGCACGAATACATCCAGCGAAATAACGGAAATGGTCAATCGCAAGTGGAAGGTCAGCTGCTAAAGTTTCACGCACTGCTTTACCGTTATCCCAAGTTTCTGCAACAGCAAGTATTTCAAGATTTGCTTCTAAACGATCAGCAATTTTTAAAAGGATATTCGAGCGTACTGTTGGTGATGCTTTATTCCATGTTGCTTTCGCTTTGTGCGCTGCATCTAGAGCGAGTTCAATATCTTCGGCACTAGAGCGTGGAATACGTGTAAAAGCTTTTCCGTCAACAGGAGATACATTGTCAAAATACGCACCCTTTACAGGTGCTACCCATTCACCGCCAATAAAATTTTCGTATTGTGATTTAAATTGAACTTTTGAGCCTGGTTGATTTGGATCGATATAGCGCATATAAATATTCCTTTGCTTTTTAGGACTAAAGACTAACAAGAACCCTGTCAGTAGGTACTTTCGTACTTTGTATAATTAGGATATAAAGAAGAAGGTTGGAGAAAGGTTGGAATAGAAATGTGGATATATAAGGAATTTACAAATGTTCACAAAAAAGGATTTATTGCAGCAACGGACGTTGATTGATCAACTGCGCACGCAAAATAGTCTCTCTCCTCAGAATGCTGCCAAACTCGGCCAAAGTATTGCAAGCTCATGGGAACGGTCAGCTTCTGCTGCGATTCCTAAAGAGCGTTTTGCTGCTCCATTAGTCGAGAAAAAAACTGCTTCACAAAATGCTTTAGATATGGCTTTAAGTCAGTGTGCTGACGATTTACGTCATATTGCAGAGCAATCTTCAATGGTGATTGCTGTCGGTGATATCGGTAGTACCATTATCTGGACGGCACCAAGTCCTCAAATGCAAAGTGCTGCTGAACGTGTACATTTTGTGAAGGGTGGTCAGTGGCGTGAAGAATTTGTGGGCACAAATGCCTTAGCTTTATCTTTAAAAACTCAACAATCAAGCTGTGTTTTTTCAAATGAACATTACATGGAATCGATCCACGAGTGGGTGTGCTATGCCGCACCGATTATCGATCCATACTCAAAACAAACCCTCGGTGTCGTTGATTTATCAACCACTTGGAAGAACCATAATAGTTTAGGAATATTGGCTGCTGAACGTTGTGCATCCATTATTCAATCTGCTTTGCTAGAGCAGCAGCGTCAACAGTTACACATCCGGGCATTTTCGACGCCGCAAGTTAAATTTAACGGTAAAAGTTTATTATTAACACCGCGTCAAATTGAAATTTTAACCATATTGGCTTTATGTCCACATGGCTTAACTTTAGAGCATCTTTATCAGGCGCTCTATGGCGAACGTAAAGTCAGTATGGGTACGCTTAAAGCTGAAATGTCTCAACTACGAGATATTTTGGGTGGTTTACTTGGTTCACGTCCATATCGTTTGCTGGTACATGTTGAAGCCGATTTTTTACAAGCGGAACAAGCACTGGATGCAGGATATGCGGCCTCAGCTTTGCAGCTTTACACAGGTGTGTTTCTGGCAAAAACGGAAAGTCCGTTTTTATGTGCATGGCGTGACTGCCTTGAATCACGTTTGAGCGATGCAATTTTTAAAACGCAAGAAACGGATTTATTACTTAAGCATTTAGCTCATTTCCCTGAAGCAATCGATGCGGTAGAACGTCTTATGGAGTTAGTACCGAGCGAACATCCCGCGCATCAATTGCTGATGAAATACCTTGACTCACCTAAGCTGAGTTAAGTGATTTTTTGATCCAGCCACTGAAACAATTGTTGATAGACTTGTTCTCGTACTGGCTGGGCCGAAAGGACTAAATCATGTAACCCATTGTGAATAGAGACAACAGAGACATCGCCTTTGATTTTTTTACCAAATTTTTCAATGTCTTTAACGTCTAAAATTACATCGCTTTGAGTCGCATCTGTTCCCCATTTTTTAGGGTTTTTAGTCTGGTGAGAATGCATAATCAGCGCGGGAACATTGAGTTTAACCCCGCGATGTATTTCTTTTTGTGCCGTATGAATCGCATGTAGAAAGCTGAGTTGAACCGTAGGGGCAGAGGTAGGTTTCCAGTCCAGATTAAAGTCCCATTCGCCCTTGAGCTGTTTGTGAAGGCTCGTGGTGTACCATTTGTTTAATTGACTTGGGAATTTAACTTTTGGCAGATATTTTCCTACTCGACTGAGTACTGGAATACCAAATTTTTTCTCGACCAAGCTTAAATTAAAATCGTAAAACGGGCTGTTTGCCCAAAGTGCTTTAATCAGAGGGTGGTTTGGGTTATGGGCAGCATAAAGCGTCGCTGTCAAACCGCCAGTCGAATGCCCTGCAAGCAAGACTTGTGTGTGCTGTTCTTTGCCAATAATCTCTAATGCTTGTGTAATTTCAGCATCGTATTCATTTAAATCAAGCACATTATAGAAAATTTGATGAGGCAGCTTTGAACGGCCATATTTTCTTAAATCTAGCGCATAGAAGTCATAACCATGAGCATTGAATTGCTCAGCCATTTGGGTTTGAAAGAAATAATCTAAAAAACCATGAATATAAAGCACGGCTTTTTGAGTTGATTGAGCAGCCTTTTTACGCACTAAGGTAGCTACAACTTTTCCTTCGTAATCATTAGAAAAATTGAGTGTGAGCTGTTCATAGCCAGTACCTAAAATATCTGGAACATAATTTTGATTAGCTGAAGATGTATTCATTTTTATCGAGCTATTGTAATTAAGACATGCTGAGTATCCTTCAATGAAATGGGCGAATTGTCAATCAGGTTTAGAGAAGGTTGGAATAGAGTTTCTAAAAAAAGGGAATACCGCTGGAGCTAAGTATTCCCAAAAAAAGTAAGTCAACGGTCGGAGGGATTTGACTTACTAGAGGGATATGCCATTACATCAGTATTAAAGTGCTGCTTTAAAAATCTCCACAACTTGCGCATGATTTGCTTTACGAGGGTTGGTCAACATACACGCATCTTTTTGAGCATTATCGGCCATTACTGCAAGGTCTTCAGTTTTCACCCCTAGCTCTGTTAAACCAGATGGAATACCAATAGATGAAGACAGTTTACGAATGGCATCAATAGCAGCATATGCAGCTTCCATCACTGTTAATCCATGAGTTCTTACACCCATTAACTCCGCGATTTTTGCGTAACGATCTGGGCAAGCAATTAAGTTAAATTCACACACGTGTGGTAACAAGATTGCATTACATACGCCGTGAGGTAGGTTGTAAAAACCGCCTAACTGGTGCGCCATTGCATGAACATAACCTAAAGATGCGTTGTTAAATGCCATACCAGCCAAGTACTGTGCATAGCTCATTGCATCACGCGCTTCGATATTTTCACCATTTGCGACAGCAGGTTGTAACCACTGGCTGATCATCGTAATCGCTTTTTCTGCACACGCATCGGTAATTGGATTTGCCGCCGTAGACACATATGCTTCAACTGCATGGGTTAACGCGTCCATACCTGTTGCCGCTGTTAAACCAGCTGGTTTTGCAATCATGAGTTTCGGGTCATCAATGGCAATAAGAGGGGTGCAACGCCAGTCAACAATCGCCATTTTTACGTGAGTGTCTGTATTGGTAATAATACAGAAACGGGTCATTTCAGATGCAGTACCTGCTGTTGTGTTCACTGCAATCAGTGGTGTCATTGGCACTTTGCTTTTATCAATACCTTCGTAGTCACGAATATGACCACCACCAGCAGTGACTAAACCAATCCCTTTTGCACAGTCATGAGATGAACCGCCACCTAGAGAGACAATAAAGTCACAGCCATTTTCGTTATAGGCATTTACACCGTTATGAACATTAATATCGGTTGGGTTAGGTTCTGCACCCGGAAAAATATGGCTCGCAACGCCTGCTTCAGTTAAATAGTTTGCGATAAGATCTGCGACACCAAATTTAAATAAGCCTTCATCGGTCACAATTAATGCTTTTTTTGCGCCGAGGTTTTGTGCCTTTGTACCAATTTCTTTGGCACATCCTGGTCCAAAGAGTGATACGCATGGAATATAAAAACCGTTTGTTTGATCTGCAATATTTTTAAAAGCCATGGAGTGATTCCTTCTTCCATATATCCATTGTTTGTTATTACAGGTGAGCCTCACCATGGCCTTAGTATTGTGATGTGAAGATTATTTTCCTACCTACCAAAAACCTACCAAATATTATTTTATTATTAGTTGTTGATTTATAATGATTTTACAGAAATTCTGGCGCATTCATTTAATTTTTTCGGGAAAGTCGTTAAGCTATGGGCTGTTGAAGATGTACTTATGAGATTATGAAACAGGAAACTGCGCTTAAACTGCTTAAAGCAGGTGAAAATGTCTTTTTAACCGGTTCGGCTGGTGCAGGGAAAACCTATACACTTAATCAGTACATCCAATACCTAAAAGCACGTAAAGTGCCTGTGGCAATTACGGCATCTACAGGTATTGCTGCAACACATATGAACGGCATGACCATTCATACATGGGCGGGCATCGGTATTAAAGATCAGTTAACTGACGATGATCTAAAACGTATGAAAGAGCGTAAATATCTCAAGGAACACCTTGAAAATGCGCAGGTTCTCGTCATCGATGAAATCTCGATGCTCCATGCTAAGCAGCTTAATCTGGTCAATCAGGTTTTAAAATATTTTAAAGAAAGTGATGAAGCTTTTGGCGGTATTCAAGTCATTGTGGCTGGAGATTTCTTTCAGTTGCCACCTGTTGGGCGTAATAGTGAAGCCAACCGTGACAAGTTCTGTTTTATGTCTGATGCATGGGTCGAAGCCAAATTCCGCGTATGTTATTTAACGGAACAACACCGTCAAGATGATGAAATTCTAAATCAGATTTTAAATGCCATTCGTGCGCAGAATATTCAATCAGATCATTTACACGCATTACGTCAATCACGCTCACAAGATATTGGTGAGACCTTTACTCGTCTTTATACGCACAATATGGATGTCGACAATATCAATTATCAGCACTTAAATGAAATTGATAATGAAGGGCATCAATTCAATGCCGTTTTAGACGGTAATGAAAAGTTATTAGAAACTTTAAAATCTTCGGTTCGTGCTCCTGAAGAACTTACCTTAAAGAAACATGCAAAAGTCATGTTCGTAAAAAACAACTTTGATATGGGATATATCAACGGGAGTTTAGGTGAAGTTATTGGCTTTGAAGAAGATGATGAAAATGGCTTATTACCAAAGGTAAAACTAACCGATGGCACGACATTGTTAGTTGCCCCTGAAACATGGTCAGTCGAAAACGAAGCGGGCAAAGTGATTGCAAGTTTTCAACAAATTCCGCTTCGTTTAGCTTGGGCAATTACCATTCATAAAAGCCAAGGCATGACTTTGGAAGCTGCTGAAATTAACCTCACGAATACCTTTGAAAAAGGTCAGGGTTATGTAGCATTGTCGCGTTTAAAATCTTTAACTGGTCTTAAGTTATTAGGGATTAACGAGCAAGCTTTAGAGTTAGATAGTTTAGCTGTAAAAGCTGATCGCCGTTTTCAAGAGCTTTCTAAAGAAGCTGAAGACAACTTTGCAGATGTAGATTTAACCGCTCAGCATAAAGCCTTTATTCGTCACTGTGGCGGCACCTTAAATGAAACTGAGATTTCTCGTAATGAGAAGAAACTCGCAAAAGGTGGAAAGCAAAATTACGCTACGGCAACGCTAGACGAGACACGTGCGTTGTTTGAAGAAGGCTATGAAATTGAAGACATCGCGCATGAGCGTGGTCTGACACCAGCAACCATCATTAATCATTTGGCTCGACTTCATAAAGAACAAAAGCTAGATATTTCAGTTGCCCATCCGGGTGAAGAAGTAGTCGAAGAAATTCGCAAAATTTATAAGAAGCTGAAAAAACGTCAAAATCCAGATCATTTTTCTGATGATGGTTCGATCAAACTAAGACCAATTGTTGAAGCAACCAGTCCTCGAATGGGATATGATCAGGTTCGATTAGCTTTATTATTTATTGAGTAAAGTTTAATTAGCTTAATTACTTATTACATAAATTGAGGTGGCTATGCCGCACGTTGTAGTTGATTATTCAGAAAACTTAACTGGATTAAACGCAAAACAATTACTTGAAGAAATTAATACCACACTGATTGAGACAGAGCTATTTAGTCCAGAAGACATTAAAAGCCGTGCGCGTAAAGACGAGATTTTCCTCATTGGCTTAGGGGCTGATCAAGCTTATATTCATGTAAAAGTTTATATTTTGTCGGGAAGAACTGACGAACAAAAACAGCTAATGGGTGACCAGCTATTAACGGCGCTCAGCAATAAAAATTATCTACAGCAAGAGTTTAATAAAGAAATTCAATTGTGCGTTGAGCTTGTCGATATGCCAAGAGAAGATTATTTCAAGCAAGTTGTATAACACTAAAAAGCGCAATTTCGATCAAGAATAGAGATCAGCACTATGTAAAAGTAGTGCTATCGAATGAACAGACATAAATGTATGGCTGTATATATACAAAAGCTGCAACTGGTTTGCGATTATATTCAAAGACATTTAGATGAAGATTTAGATGTTGACCGATTGAGCCAGATTGCGGCCTTATCTAAGTTTCATTTTCATCGTATTTTTGCCATTCATATTGGTTTAAATGTGATGAAGTTTATTCAACTTTCTCGTTTAAAGCGGGCCTCTTTTCAATTGGCTTTTGAACCAGATCTCAAAATTATTGAGATTGCATTGCAAGCAGGGTTTGATAGTCCCGAGGCATTTACTCGTGCATTTAAGCGTTCATTTGATCAAACTCCTCGGGCTTTTAGAGATAAACCGGACTGGGAATCTTGGCACCAGAAGTTTGTTTTTACACTTCCAAAAAGTGAGCTAAAAATGAATGTAAATATTGTTGAGCGTCCTGTTGAAAAGATTGCCTATCTGTCTCATTTAGGCAGTCCAGATAAAGTCTTTGAAACCGCTGCACGTTTTATTGCTTGGCGTAAAGAAACAGGTTTGTCGCCTGTGACCAAGTCTAGAACTTATGGTATTCCGTTTGCTGACCCTGAGCAGACTCCGTCTGACGAGTTTCGATTTGATATTGCTGGTTCAATTGAAAAGGCTGTACCGGAAAATAGTTACGGCGTACTAACAGGGGAAATTCCTGCCGGTCGTTATGCGACCGTAAGACATTTGGGTAGCCACGACCAGATTAAAGATAGTGTTTATTACATCTTTAGAAACTGGTTACCTGAGCAAGCCGAAGAAGCAGGAGAATATCCAGTTTTCTTTCACTATCATAACTTTGTGCATGATGTGAAAGAGTGTGATCTTATTACAGATATCTACTTACTTTTAAAATAAGAGTAGTGGGATAAAGGCATAACTTGCGGTTATGCCTTTAAACCTAATAGCTTTATATTTGCATATTGCTCAATAAGATTGTCATCTAACATATGGATATAGTCCATAAAAATGGTACTAAAACTTCCCATCGTTTGTGCCTGATTGGCAGCAAGTTTACCCGCAATTGCAAAATGCACATGGGCTGAAAGCGCTGCAATGGTTGGAGTCGTTACCGCACTATATGCAGCGATTAATGCACCTAAAGCACAACCAGTTGCTGTAATTTTGGGTTGTAAGGGGCTGCCACCGTTAACTTGAATAACGACATCTAGCTCTTTAGATAAAATGTAATCTGACTCACCTGAAATTGCGATACAGTCGGTATGTACTAATAGCGCGTAAGCTTGTCGATAGGCATCATCACTACTTAGGGTACTATCAACACCTTTAGATTGAACTTGATTACCTGCAAGTGTACTGATTTCTGATGCATTACCACGAATAACACTAGGCTTAAACTGTAGAAGCTCATCTGTCATTTGACTGCGCCAAGCTAAAACTGGCCCATAGCCCACCGGATCAAGCACCCATGGAATGTTATTAAGCTGTGCTGTTTTGGCAGAGATTTGCATGGCTTGCATTTGCTCTGAAGTAGGTGTCCCCAAATTAATGCTTAAAGCCGATGAAATTTTGGTAAAACTTTCTGCTTCATAAGGATTATCAATCATCGCAGGTGAAGCCCCAGAAGCGAGTAACACATTGGCTGTATAGTTAGCCGCAACGCTATTGGTAATACATTGCACAAGAGGCGTTTTTGCCTGCATGCTTTGCCAAGCTTCAATGACCTGTTCAATCAAACTAGATGTCGATGTCATATTATTATCCCTAGTAAGCTAAAGTGATATAGATTTAGTGGGTAAAATAGTGATCTTGATGCTTACATTTTTGGCAAATCAAAGAAACATAATCTGCCGCATCATAATCAACGGTTAAATCATTTGAACCACAATGCATACAACGTTTGACAGAATAAAAGTTTAAACGTGGTTCAATTTTGCGCCATGCTTTCCATACAGGTTGTACAAATATCTCTTCGTCATAACCTAAGAAACGGTTAAGCAAAATATAACTCATTTTACTATAGGGAATATTATGAGGACGCGGCAGCATGGAGGTTTCCCACTTTTCTGTTAAGGCTCTCTCACGATATTGCTCTAATGTTTTCTTTAACAAATTGGTGTTAATAAATTTCTCATTGCGAGGCTGCAATGCTTTTTGTTTATAAAGATATTCGAGTGCCGTCTGAATCAGATAATAGATCTGTCCAATCGCCAATGATTCCATTAAGCGGTAGCAAAAGCTTTGGAAATTTGAACTCCCAGCAATCTGGATGCCCCAAGTTCGACAATAAAATTGCATGAACTGAATAATTTCTTGATAGAGCACCTGAAAAAGTACATCTTTAACTTCATCTGCACTACGAAAGGGAACGCCGTAACTTAAATTTTCATAAAACCAATTACGTAGTTGCTGAGCTACACTAAATAAACTTGGATCGCTGTAGCCATCTAAACGAATATTTAAATAAAAACACTGTGGATCTTCAGTTTGATCATTTGCATTCAAAATACCATCTTTATGCAGCTGTTTAATTAAATAGCTCTGAAACATCCAGTTAGGAGTGATCTGATGATATTTAATTTTGTCCCAATGAATATATTCATCATGAGTGATTTCTTCACGTGCATATTCATCTAAAAGACTCAGCAAGAACAGTTTATGCAGAAAACTGAGCTGTTCCAGACTGCGTTGTGGTTGTTCTTTTGATTTAAATTGGCGTTGTTCTTGTAAGCGTGTTTGCTGTAAAAGCTTTTTCCGTTGTTTTGTGCATGTCTCACAGTGGCACGTCATTTTTTCATCTTTAAATATGCGGTGCTGACAATGACTACATTCATGAAATTGAATGTCTTGTTCAAATTGCTCGGCATCTACCCAGTACATTGACGCTTGGCAGAGAGGACAATGGCTACTTTCATCCAGTTGTTTCTGTAGAATTTGTAAGGCCATTTTGCTCCGAACATAAAATAAAAATGATGGGGGCTATTATACACAGCCGTACTGTATATGGCTGAGATTGCGAGTTCCGTTTGTTGTTAAAATAAAAAGACCTAAAATCTATGTGGGAATTTTAGGTCTTCATCTCGAGTTAAATTGTTGATTAAACAGGGCACGGCAAGTTCTCATCATTCTGTCCAAGTTTTTTGGCATTAATAAGTGCCTGTACTTTTTTACTTGGTAATTTTACTTTGCCTAGTGCATCGTAAGTATTCACAATGGAGCTAACCTCCTGAGTGGTCATAGAAATACCTTCCGCAGTTAAGAACACTGCAATCACATGGTGATCGAGTCCTGCCGCATGTAAATCATGAATCGCTTTAATATTTTCTAAACGATGAAAATGTGCTTTTAATTCCATATTGACACCTCTTGCTCTTATTGAAATACCCATATTGGTCTATTTAAATAGGCAAGAACCATGCCCAAAATGTAAGCTGACTCTAAAAAATGTTAAAAGCTAAAGGTGTTTTATTTTTATTGTATAGATTGCTTATATAAACAACGATTATCGTAAATTTGGTCTAATCTGTGCTAATAAAACCAGATTCTAATTTGAAATGTATCAATGAAGTCCCATTAATTTTATAAAGGTAAGCAAATACAGTATGTATGACTTGGCGTATGATATTTCATGGCGACTCATACTGCCGTTTTAGACGAGTATATAAGGAATAAAGATGAATATTGCGGCGCAGCCTCCAGTTCAGGCAGATCAAACAGTTTATTTAAAAGATTATCAAAAACCTGCGTTTTTAGTTGAATCAATTAATCTTGATATTCAAGTATATGACGATAAAACGATTGTTGATTCAACGTTAGTGATGAAGCGCCAAACTGAGGGTGATCTGGTTTTACTTGGTCGTGATCTTGAGTTGCAATCTGTTCAGTTAAATGGACAAATTTTGACTTCTGCACAATATTTACTCGATAGTGAGCAATTGGTGATCACTAACGCACCAGCTGAAGTCATTTTACAAACACAAGTCATTATTCATCCTGAAACCAATACTCAATTAGAAGGTTTATATAAAGCCGATGAGTTGTTTGTAACCCAAAACGAACCTGAAGGTTTCCGCAAAATTACGTTCTACCCAGACCGTCCAGACGTACTTTCAGTCTTTACTACACGTGTAGAAGCAGACAAAAAATATCCAGTATTACTTGCCAATGGTAATTTGCTAGAAACAGGTGAAGTTGGCGAAAACCGTCACTTTGCGATCTGGCAAGACCCGACTAAAAAACCAAGCTATTTGTTTGCTTGTGTCATTGGTGATTTAGTTGTACTTAAAGATCGCTATACGACCTCTGAAGGGCGCGATGTTGCTTTAGAAATCTATGCGATTGAGAAAGATATTCCAAAATGCCATATCGCGATGGAAGCATTAAAGCATTCAATGCGTTGGGATGAAGAACACTATGGCCGTGCCTATGACCTCGACAACTATATGATTGTTGCGGTAAGCCAATTCAACATGGGTGCAATGGAAAATAAAGGTTTAAATATCTTTAATACGTCATGTGTACTTGCCGATGAAGAGTACACAACTGACGCAGCGATTATGCGTGTCCAGTCTGTGATTGCCCATGAATATTTCCATAACTGGACAGGTAACCGTATTACTTGCCGTGACTGGTTCCAACTTTGCTTAAAAGAAGGTTTAACGGTATTCCGTGATCAATCTTTCTCAGAAGATTTACAATCTGCTGCGGTTCAACGTATTGATGATGTCGCTGTGCTGAAATCTCATCAGTTCCCTGAAGATGCAGGTCCATTGTCGCATCCGCCACGTCCAGACCACTTTGTCGAAATTAATAACTTCTATACAGCAACTGTTTATGAAAAAGGTGCGGAAATTAACCGCATGATGTCGACTTTACTCGGTAAAGAAAAATACCGTAAGGGGACAGATGAATACTTCCGCCGTCATGATGGTCAGGCTGTAACTGTAGAAGATTGGGTTGCTGCTTTAACAGCGGGTTCTGGTGTAGATTTATCTGCATTCTTAACTTGGTATAACCAGCCAGGTACACCAAAGCTTGAAGCAAAAGGTGAATATGATGCAGCCGCACAAACTTACCGTTTAAGCTTTAAACAAAGTCTGAAAGCACATCCTAAATACCCAAATTTAAAAGCTGTTCCGATTCCTGTAGCTTTAGCGCTATTTAATGTTAAAACAGGTGAGCAATATACATTGCACAGTGACAGCCTATTTGTAAACGACGTTAAAGATGGCGTGTACTTGTTTGATCAAGACGAGGCAAGCATTGAATTTACTGGCGTGACTGAGCAACCAGTGGTGTCGCTACTGCGTAATTTCTCAGCTCCTGTAAATCTTGTATTTGATTATACCGATGAAGAATTAGCATTCTTAATTCAGCACGAAACGAATGGTTTTAACCAATGGCAAGCCACACAAACCTTGCTTGAACGTATCTTGCTAGAAGACCATTCTGCCGATGCTTACATTCAAGCTATTCAAAGCACTTTACCTGAGCTAGTTGGCCGTGACCCGCTTTTAGCATCGCGTTTGTTTGATGTGCCAAGTGAAGGTTATTTAGGTAGTCGTATCGATCAGAACTATGCACCATCTGATATTCATGTAAAACGTGAAGCCTTGCTGAATCGTTTGGCACAAGAGTTAGGTTCATTCTGGAAAGATACTTACCTTACGCTTGACCCAGACTTGCAAAAAGAGTTTTCTTTGGCAATGGGTGTGCGTGCATTAAAGAACATTATGCTGATGATGATGGCTCGTCAGGGCGATCAAACTGCATTTGAACTTGCACACGTGCAATATCAAAACACAGGTAATATGTCTGAACGCTTAGGGGCGTTACGTGTATTGGTTTGGCAAAATGCGCCTCAAGCTCAAGATGCACTTGCTGATTTCTATGACCGCTTTAAAGATGAAGCCTTGTCTTTAGATCAATGGTTCATGATTCAGGCAGCAAACCCAAATGCGACAGCAGAAACAATCGAGTACCTGACTCAACATCCTGACTATGATTTAACAACGCCAAACCGTATTCGTGCGGTGAGTGGAGGGTTGTCAAATAACCCTGAAAACACTTGGGGCTTTGGTGTAGCTCACTTTATTAACCTTGCACAATATCTAGATGAAAAGAACCCAATTTTAGGTTCACGTCTGTTACAGGTATTGTCGCGTTGGTACACACTTGCTGAACCGCAACGTACTCAAGTGCAACAGGCTTTACAAGCATTACAGCCTAAAGTGAAATCGAAAAACGTTTCTGAAACTTTAAATAGTATGTTAAGCGTTTAATTATTTAAAAATACTTAATAAAGGTCTCGTAAGAGGCCTTTACTTTTTTATATATGTAATAGTTATTCAACGTTTTAAATAAACAAGAATATCCTTGTTGTAGTTCATCTGTAGCTCTAAGTTTTATCATTTTATTGTTTTATAAATTATAAAACTTAATATTTTTTGAAGATGGATCTTTAAGATATAATATAAAATG
>NZ_JADWOM010000032.1:0-29589 GCF_016106645.1 Acinetobacter sp. ACIN00229 | reverse complement strand
AGTTCAAAGTTAGAAATGGGCTTCAAGGCCTACATCTTCTAAATCAATATTAAGTAGCTCGATTACATTTTTATATGGAAACTTATTCTTTAAACTGGAAAAGTAAAGAAGACGAAAATTATAAAGAGTAAGAGCAATGAAATATCAAGGAAGTTGCCATTGCGGTCAGGTAAAGTTTGTCGCAGAAGGTGAGCTAACAGAAGCCTTATCTTGTAATTGCTCGATCTGCCAAAAGAAAGGGTCTTTACTTTGGTTCCTACCCACTAATCAAGTTACAGTTACTTTAAATTCTCCTGATATTTTAGCGAATTACACTTTTAACAAGCATGTGATTAATCATCATTTCTGTAAAAATTGCGGTATTCATCCCTATGCTCAAGGTATAGATCCCCAAGGTAATTCTATATTAGCGATTAATGTTCGATGTATAGATGACATTGACTTAGATAAAATAAAAATAAATTATTTTGATGGACGTTCAGTTTAATAATTATAAGGATTTATTCAATGATAACTAAAAAACAATCAACTCCAATAGAATTAGATTCACTGCTTGAACTATTAAAGAAGAGATTTGAAAAGAACACACATCGCCATAAAGAAATTGATTGGACAAATGTGCGAGCTAAATTATTAGAATCGCCTGAAAAATTATGGTCATTGCAAGAAATGGAAAACACTGGTGGAGAACCAGATGTTATCTCTTATGATCAACAGAAGGATGAGTATTTATTTGTTGATTGTTCTCCTGAGACACCCAAAGGTCGTAGAAGCTTTTGTTATGATCGAGAGGCTTTGGAGGCTAGAAAAGATCATCCTCCCAAAAATAGTGCAATCGATGTAGCTAAAGAAATGGGAGCTGAGCTTCTCACAGAAGAGCAATACCATGAATTACAAAAGTTAGAGGAATTTGATCTTAAAACATCAAGTTGGCTCAAAACCCCAGATGAGATTCGACGGTTAGATGGAGCTATTTTTGCTGATCGACGTTATGGTCGGGTATTCATTTATCATAATGGAGCACAGTCTTATTATGCTGTTCGTGGTTTTCGTTGCTGCTTAAGAGTATAGGCGTTGTACATAAATAAAAATAATTCTGTTTGATGTTTTATGCCAAGAAAATGGAGATTCTTGCAACTTTTGATTGACTGTAAACATGACAAGATATGTTTAGGAATTAAATAAAACATCAGGACATTTCTAAACATGCAACTCAACCCAATTTACTATAATGAACAACACATTGCTTTTGCTGACAATGTTCGCCGATTTGTACAAAAAGAAATGGCACCTTTTGTTAATGAGTGGGATGAGGCTGAGACATTTCCTAGAGAGCTTTATAGGAAGGCAGCTGGAATTGGCCTATTAGGTTTAGGTTTTTCTGAAGAATATGGTGGTATTCCTGATGCAGATCCATTTTATTCATTACTGGCTGGTATTGAAATGGCAAAGGCGGGTTCTGGAGGAGTGCATACCTCACTCATGGTACACACAATTGGCACCCCTCCCATTCAGCACTTTGGAAGTGAGGAGTTAAAGGCTAGAGTCCTGCCAGGTATTATTTCCGGTGAAAAAATTTCTGCTTTAGCTATTACAGAACCTGGTGGTGGCTCGGATGTCGCTGCATTACAGACTAAAGCTATTCGTGATGGTGATTACTACATTGTTTCGGGTGAGAAGACGTTTATCACATCGGGAATTCGTGCAGATTACTATACAGTTGCAGTGCGTACAGACCCAACTAAAACAGGTGCAGAAGGTATTTCAATGTTGCTCGTTGATGCGCACAGTGAAGGAATTACTAAAACACCTTTAAAGAAAATGGGGTGGTGGGCTTCTGATACAGCTCATTTGCATTTTGATCAAGTACGAGTATCTGTATCAAATCTGCTCGGCAAAGAAAACGCCGGTTTTAAAGTTATTATGAATAACTTTAATATGGAGCGGTTCTTCTTGGGAGTAGTGGCTTATGGGTATGCATTAGTCTGTTACGAAGAAGCTTTAGAGTGGGCGCAACAACGGAAAACTTTTGGTAAGCGATTAATTGATCATCAAGTGGTTCGTCATAAATTGGTAGATATGGCAACACAATTGACCTCAACACGGGCATTGCTTGAAGAAACTGCATGGAAAATGATTCAGCCGCAGTTACAAGGGCCTGATTTGGTAGCACAAATTTCAATGCTTAAAAATGTTGCTACTCGCACTATGCAATTTTGTGCTGATGCAGCTGTGCAAACATTAGGTGGCATGGGCTTTATGCGAGGTACCAAGTCGGAACGTATTTACCGTGAGGTGAAGGTCAATATGATTGGTGGCGGTGCTGAAGAAATTATGAAAGATTTGATTAGTAAGCAGTTAGGTTATTAATTTTAGAGTAGGTTTTGCTTGTATAAACCATCTCATTCAGAGTTTACTGAGATGGTTCTATCCATTTCTCATTTAAAATTGCCCAACGTTCATAATCTTTCCATGTTTTTTCCTCCAATTCGAAGATATTGCCGAGAAAAACCTTCTTTAATGAAACCAGCTTGGGCCACTAATTGAATCGAGGCAATATTGTCAGGTTGTATATTCGCTTCTAACCTATGTAAATTTAAATTTTTGAATGCTTCATTGAGTAATAATTTGAGGCCTTGCGTCATATAGCCATGACGTTGATAAGGATGAAATGCTTCATAACCCAAATAGGCTGAATGAAATTGACCGCGTATAATATTTGAAATATTAAATGTTCCAGCAATTGCATGGCTATGGGTTAAGCAGACAAAATAGCGATGCTCTTGCTCTAAATATGTTTGAAAGTCAGCTGGTGGATATGCCCACGGTTGATGTAATTGAACACTACGTACATAAGCTTCTTTAATTTCTGCAAGGTCATTTTTCTTGGGTTTACGTAAATAGACTAGACTCATTTTAATGCCATCTCCCAGACTATTTCGGTTAACTCATCAATTTTGACTTTACCCTCAGCTTTATACCAAGTTACGGTCCACGAAATTGCACCACCAACTAATCTTCGCCAAATAAAGGCATCATGCTTTACCTTGCCTTCAGTGCGTAATTTTTCAATAACATCCAACCAGATTTGCTCATATTCATTACGCATTTTTAAAAGATAATCTTGTTTTTCTTTTGATAGGGCAAACCATTCATAAACCAAAACAGCCATGGCTGCGCCTGTGTCTCCAGTAATTGAAATGAGTTCAGATTTAATAAGAGCACGGAGTTGTTGTTCTGGATTGGTAGATTGAGCTGCCGCATCTTGTAAACGAGCAAGATTGTAAATAATGGTTTCCTCCATCACGTGAGCGAGGATGTCATCTTTACTTTTAAAGTGGTGGAATAAGCTTCCCGACTGGATTCCAATAAATTGAGCAAGTTCGCGTACAGTAGTTTTGTCATAGCCTTGTTTATGAAATAGGTAGGCAGCCCCACGTAATAAACGACCACGTGGGCTGTTATCAAAACAAGAGATATTTGGAATCTGTTCAATTGAAGTAGCAATCATGCGAAAGCCGAATCCTTTATATAAAAATACTTAACAGAAAAGTTTGCCAAACCTCATCATGTTTTAGCTGAGCTGTCGAGTTTGGCAGTTTTGGTCAATTTCACAATAACATTTTGCTCTTTACAAACCAAGCGCTTGCTTGGTAATGTTGAGTTTGATTTTTAAACAAAATAATGAGAAATAAGATGGCAAGTAATCAACAGGATGATGAGCGTGTCGTAAAAATAGGTTGTGCCTCAGGTTTTTGGGGAGACACTAATACTGCCGCTTTCCAATTAGTACATCTAACCGATATTAATTATTTGGTTTTTGATTATTTGTCTGAGATCACCATGTCGATTATGGCAAAAGCGAAGATGGTGGAACCAAAGCATGGCTATGCATTGGATTTTGTCAGTCGAGTGATGGCACCTCTACTTAAAAAAATTGCAGAGAAAAAGATTAAGGTGATTAGTAATGCTGGTGGTGTTAATCCATTGGCGTGTCGAGATGCCTTGCAAAAAATAATTAAAGAATATGGTCTAGATCTGAAAGTTGCCGTGGTTTTAGGCGATGATCTTTTAGCGCAGTATGAACAACTCAAACAGCAAAATATTCAGGAAATGTTTAGCGGTGAAGCTTTGCCAGAACAGGTGGCAAGCAGTAATGCTTATTTAGGTGCGGTGGCTATTCGCGATGCTTTAAATTTAGGCGCAGATATTGTGATTACTGGTCGAGTAGTTGATTCGGCAGTGGTGCTTGCCCCTTTACTTCATGAATATCAATGGTCTTTAGATGACTACGATAAGTTGGCACAAGGTTCCTTGGCAGGTCATGTCATTGAATGTGGTGCGCAATGTACAGGCGGTAATTTTACCGATTGGCAATTGGTACAAGGCTTCGACAACATGGGGTTTCCAGTGGTTGAAGTGAGTGAAGATGGTTCATTCGTTGTGACCAAACCACAAGGGACAGGTGGTCTGGTTTCTACCGCCACGGTTGCTGAGCAAATTGTGTATGAAATTGGCAATCCTCAAGCATATTTACTACCCGATGTAATTGCTGATTTTAGTCAGGTGCATTTAGAACAAGTCGGGGAGCATCGAGTTCGTGTGACGGGTGCAAAAGGACAAGCACCGACTACACAATATAAAGTCAGTGCGACTTATCCAGATGGTTATCGGGTTTTAGTCAGTTTCCTCATAGCAGGCCGTGAAGCACCACAAAAAGCACAAGTCATTACCGATGCGATTTTGACTAAGTGCGAACGTGTTTTAGCAATGCGTTCGGTGCCGCCATTTAGTGAAAAGTCGGTTGAAATCTTAGGTATTGAAAGTACTTATGGAGCACATGCTCAGGCTTTAAATAGTCGTGAAGTTGTGGTCAAAATAGCAGTAAAACACATGTTTAAAGAGGCATGTATGTTCTTTGCATCTGAAATTGCTCAGGCCTCTACAGGCATGGCTCCAGCCTTAGCAGGAATTGTTGGAGGTCGACCAAAAGCATCTCCAGTGATTAAGTTATTTTCATTTTTAATTGATAAAAATCAGATCAATGTCGAAATCGATTTTGATGGGAGCCGCTATCCGGTTGAGTTTCCTCGGGGCACTTCTACAGAGCAATTCAATACTTTAGCAGCGGGTGAAAGTGCGATTTATCAAGGGAATGAAATTGAAGTTCCTTTGATTGAAATTGCGCATGCCCGCAGTGGTGATAAAGGCAATCATAGCAATATCGGTGTGATTGCGCGTAAAGCAGAATATTTACCATGGATTCGTGCAGCACTGACTGAACAGGCTGTTGCAAGCTATATGCAACATGTTTTGGATGCTGAAAAGGGACGTGTAATTCGTTATGAGTTACCGGGTTTAAATGCACTGAATTTCATGTTGGAAAATGCCTTGGGTGGCGGTGGTGTTGCAAGCCTACGTATAGACCCACAAGGTAAAGCATTTGCACAACAATTATTGGATATGCCTGTCAAAGTTCCGGCACATCTTTTAGAAAAATAAAATGAATGGATGAAACAAAGATGAGTTATCAATCAATTTTTAGACCAGATGCTTTTGCTAATAAAGTCATTATTGTGACAGGTGGCGGCTCAGGAATTGGTCGTTGTACTGCACATGAGCTTGCAGCCCTCGGCGCGCAAGTGGTGATTACAGGACGCAAAATTGAGAAATTAGAGAAAGTAAGCCAAGAAATTATAGAAGATGGTGGTCAGGTTCATTTCATTGTTTGCGATAACCGTGAAGAAGAACAAGTAAAAAATATGATTGCGGAAGTGATTGAGAAATTCGGCAAACTCGATGGTCTGGTAAATAATGCAGGTGGCCAGTTCCCGTCAGCTTTAGAGAATATCTCAGCAAATGGTTTCGATGCAGTCGTGCGTAATAATTTGCACGCAACTTTCTATTTAATGCGTGAAGCTTATAACCAATGGATGGCAAAACATGGTGGCAGTATCGTCAACATGACTGCCGATATGTGGGGAGGTATGCCAGGAATGGGGCATTCTGGCGCTGCGCGTTCGGGGGTTGATAACTTAACTAAAACAGCATCGGTTGAGTGGGGGAAATCTGGTGTTCGTGTAAATGCGGTTGCACCGGGATGGATTGTGTCATCCGGTATGGATAATTATAGCGGTGATTTTGCCAAAGTAATTATTCCAAGTCTTGCTGGCAATGTACCGCTAAAACGTATGGGAACTGAGTCAGAAGTTTCATCGGCGATTTGTTATTTATTGTCCGATGCTGCAGCTTTTGTTTCTGGTGTAACTCTGCGTATTGATGGTGCTGCATCACAAGGAACACGCATGTATTCACTAGCTGATGCAACAAATAGTCAGTCCTATAATGGTTTCCACCGTGCATTTATTCCTGAAATCTTTCAGAAAAAGACTGAGGCTGAGGAGGAATAACAGTGACTATTCTCCAATCCGAAATTGCTGTTGGTAGTGAACAGTATCAAAAAAATAAAGAGGCACTACTTACTCAACTGAGTGAAGTCCGTGCAATTCAGCAAAAAAGTATTGATAAATCGTATGCGGCTAAACCTAAGTTCGATAAAAAAGGCAAGATTTTGCCGCATGAGCGTGTACGATTATTACTTGATGCCGATTCACCTTTTGTTGAGCTGTGTGGTTTGGTTGGCTATAACATGCATGATGATAAAGATGGTTCCGAAGCTGGTGGTGGAGTAATTGCTGGCATTGGTTTTGTCAGTGGTGTGCGTTGTCTAGTCTCTGCAAGTAATAGTGCCATCAAAGGCGGAACCATGTCACCCATGGGCGTACAGAAAACACAGCGTTTGCAAAAAATTGCCTTAGAACAAAAACTCCCGCTGATTACGCTGACCGAAAGTGGCGGTGCCAACTTAAATTATGCGGCAGAAGTATTTACCTATGGCGGCATGACCTTTGCCAATCAGGCACGTCTTTCTGCGGCAGGTATTCCACAGCTTGCAGTTGTTCATGGCAATGCAACGGCAGGAGGGGCTTATCAACCCGGTCTTTCCGATTATGTCATTGCTGTACGTAAACAAACTGAAATGCTTCTTGCAGGTCCACCTTTACTTTTAGCTGCGACTGGTGAAGTAGCAACAGCTGAAGAGTTGGGCGGAGCAGAAATGCATGCACAGGTTGCTGGAACAGCAGAATATTTAGCAGAAAATGACGCTGATGGTATTCGACTTGCACGTGAAATTTTTGAACATCTGAACTGGAAAGAGCAAATCAAACCAGTTGAAACGACTTATAAAGAACCTCGTTACGATGCCGATGAACTGTTGGGTGTGATTCCAAATGATCCTAAACAACCATTTAACATGAAAGAAGTGGTTGCGCGCATTATTGACGATTCAGATTTTCTAGAATTTAAACAGGAATATGATGATTTAACGGTATGTGGCTGGGCAAAAATTGGAGGCTTGCATATTGGCATTATCACCAATAATGGTCCGATTACCCCTCAAGGAGCAGCGAAAGCAGCTCAGTTTATACACCTGTGTGAACAGACCAAACGTCCATTATTGTTCTTGCATAACACCACAGGTTTTATGGTGGGAACCGATGCCGAACAAAATGGCATTATCAAGCATGGCTCGAAACTGATTCAAGCTGTTGCGAATTGTTCTGTACCTAAAATTTCGATTGTTGTGGCAGGCTCATATGGTGCAGGTAACTACGCAATGTGTGGTCGGAGTTTATCGCCAGACTTTATTTTTGCATGGCCAAATTCGCATGTTGCTGTAATGGGCGCTGCACAAGCTGGAAAGGTATTACGCATTGTGGCTGAAGGAAAGCAAAAAGCTTCTGGTCAGGAGCCTAATCCGCAAATGCTTGATTTTCTTGAGCAGAGTACGACCATGAAATTGGAGCAGCAATCTACCGCGATTTTCAATACGGCCATGCTACATGACGACGGCATTATCGATCCGCGAGATACCCGAAAATTATTAATTTTCCTTTTACAAACCATTTATGAAGCACAGCAACGAGAGCTAAATCCAACTCGTTTTGGTGTATCCCGTTTTTAATCAATCTTTACCGCAATTAAAAAAAATTAATAGGAATAACACAATGAAATTTACTGCCGAACATGAAGCATTGCGCCGCACAGCTCGTCAATTTGTGCAAAATGAGCTGAATCCCCATATTCCAGAATGGGAAGCTGCAGGGCAATTCCCAATCCATGATGTATTTAAAAAAATGGGTGATCTTGGTTTATTAGGAATTTGTAAGCCAGAGGAAAATGGTGGTTTAGCGTTAGATTATTCCTATAACCTTGTGGTTGCAGAAGAAATTGGCTATGCCGCTTGTGGAGGAGTGCCTTTAGCCATTGGCGTTCAAACTGATATGGCAACACCTGCTTTGGCACGTTTTGGTAGTAAAGAGTTACGTGATGAGTTTTTAACACCAGCCATTGCTGGGGAATATGTGGCATCGATTGCAGTATCAGAAGTGCATGCCGGTTCGGATGTTGCTGCTATTAAAACAACAGCAAAAAAAGATGGCGATGACTATGTCATTAACGGCAGCAAAATGTGGATTACAAACTCATTGCAGGCCGACTTCTTTTGTCTTTTAGCCAATACGTCTGATGATAAACCACACGTTAATAAGTCGATGATTATTGTGCCAGCAAAAACCAAAGGGATTAGTTTTTCAGAGCCACTTAATAAATTAGGGATGCGTTCAACGACCACAGCGCAGGTTTATTTAGACAATGTACGTGTACCACAGCGTAACTTAGTGGGTGTCGAAGGCATGGGCTTCATGATGCAAATGATGCAATTTCAGGAAGAGCGCCTATGGGCTTGTGCCAATGCGATTGGCGGTTTGGAAAATTTAATTCAAAAGACTATTGCCTATACCAAAGAGCGTACGACGTTTGGTCAGCCGCTCATCAATAACCAATATATCCATTTCCGTTTTGCCGAACTCATGACCGAAGTGGAAGCACTCAAAGCATTAACCTACCAAGCTTGTGAACAGCATATTGCTGGGGAAGATGTGACCAAGCTGGCATCTATGGCAAAACTAAAAGCAGGACGTTTAACCCGTGAAGTTGCCGATAGCTGTCTGCAATATTGGGGTGGTAACGGCTTTATGTGGGATAACCCAGCATCACAGCTGTATCGTGATGGTCGCTTAGGGTCTATTGGTGGTGGGGCAGATGAGATTATGTTGGGGATTATCTGTAAATTGATGGACATTCTGCCTAAAAAGCAGAAATAAGAATAAGGAATACACCATGAGACTTTCGACCTCTCTACAAGCTCTAGATCTTGATGACAGCATTCAATTAGAACAAGACGGCAGTATTTTATATCTCTGGTTAAATCGACCAGAGAGCCGTAATGCTATGAACTTGAAGATGGTCAATGCCATTCAACAAGTCTTTAATGCTATTCGCGATGACCTTTCAATTCGTGCGGTAATTATCCGTGGGGAAGGCGGAACCTTTTGTGCAGGTGGTGATATTAAAGATATGGCTGCTTTACGCGTTGAAGCAACTAACGTTGGTAGCCTGCAACCTTATACTGATTTTAACCGCCGTTTTGGTGCCATGCTTGAGCAAGTTGAAGCTGCTCCGCAAACGGTTGTAGTGATTTTAGAAGGTGCTGTTTTAGGTGGTGGTTTTGGTTTGGCCTGTGTTTCCGATGTTGCGATTAGTCGTGACAATACTCAGTTTGGTTTACCTGAAACAGGGCTTGGTGTGATTCCTGCACAAATTGCTCCTTTTGTGGTGAAACGTATTGGCCTGACTCAGGCGCGCCGACTTGCTTTACTCGGCATGCGTTTTGAGGGCCATACAGCACTTAGTACCGGAGTGGTTCATCAAATTGCACATAATGAAATCGAATTAGAGCAAGCTCTAGAGGAAACCATTCAACACATTAAACGAGCAGCTCCTCAAGCTTCGCGTGTGACTAAAGCACTGTTACATCGAACACTCAATGAGCCTTTGAGTGATTTACTAGATGATGCTGCACAGCAGTTTGCCCAAGCGGTTGGTGGGGCTGAAGGGCAAGAGGGAACGATGGCTTTTATCCAGAAACGGTTGCCAAACTGGGCTGATGAGCCATAAGAGATAAGGATAAAAATAATGAAATTTTCAAAAGTACTGGTTGCCAATCGTGGTGAAATTGCAGTTCGAGTCATGCAAACTGCTAAGGCAATGGGTTATCAAACTGTCGCAGTTTATTCTGATGTTGATCGTAAGGCTCGCCACGTACAAGAAGCAGATGAAGCTGTTTACATTGGGCCATCTAAAGTATCTGAGTCTTATCTCGCTATTGCCAAAATAATAGATGCATGTAAAAAAACTGGGGCGGACGCTGTGCATCCAGGCTATGGTTTTTTGTCAGAGAATACTAATTTTGCTCAGGCCTGTATTGATAATCAGATTACGTTTATTGGACCAACAGCTTCTGCAATTGAGTTAATGGGCAGTAAACGCCTTTCAAAAATTGCCATGATTGAAGCAGGTGTCCCTTGTGTACCTGGTTATGAAGGAGACCGACAAGATCTCGAATATTTAGCAGCACAAGCAGAACAGATTGGCTTTCCAATTATGGTCAAAGCCTCTGCGGGCGGTGGTGGCCGTGGTATGCGCTTGGTACAGCAGTCATCCGAGTTGATTGAAGCTTTGCAAACTGCACGTTCAGAGGCTGAAAATGCATTTGGCTCAGGCGAGCTTATTTTGGAAAAAGCAGTGATTGCCCCGCGCCATGTCGAAATTCAGGTTTTTGGCGATACACACGGCAATTATGTTTATCTGTTTGAGCGTGATTGTTCGATTCAACGCCGTCACCAAAAGGTTGTTGAAGAAGCGCCGTGTCCGGTCATGACGCCTGAACTGCGTCAGAAAATGGGTGAGGCTGCTGTAGCCGCGGCTAAAGCATGTGCTTATGTCGGGGCTGGTACAGTTGAGTTTTTGCTAGATGCATCGGGTGCATTTTATTTTTTAGAAATGAATACCCGTTTGCAAGTGGAGCATCCTGTCACTGAACTCATTACTGGATTAGACTTGGTTGAATGGCAGTTACGTGTCGCGAATGGTGAGCAGTTACCGTTAAAGCAACAAGAATTGATCTTACATGGACATGCGATCGAAGTGCGTTTGTATGCAGAAGACCCACGTCAAGATTTCTTACCACAAACAGGCCAAGTCTTACGTTGGCAGCCAGCAACATTGCCAAATGTACGAATAGATCATGGTATGTTGGCAACTGATGAAGTTAGCCCTTTTTATGACCCTATGGTGGCGAAAGTGATCGCATACGGTAAAACCCGTGAGGATGCGATTCGCTTACTTGCTCGTGCCGTAGATGATTGTGTTTTGCTGGGTGTAAACAGTAATAAACAGTTTTTGGTCAATTTACTGCGCCATCCCGTTGTTGTTGTTGGTGATACCAATACCGCATTTATTCAACAGCATTTTCAAAACGATAACAGCCTACATAAGCAGGTTCTATCTTTAGAAAATTTAGCGATTGCAGCGGCATTATTTAGCCAAAGTAAAGTAACTACGGTGTGGCAAACTGGATTAGGTGTGCCATTACCATTAAAACTTAAATATGATGATCAGCAAATTCAATTGCAGCTTTCATCTGTAAATAACACGTTTACGGCACAGCTCTGTGATCAAACAGTTTGTATTGAAGTGCTTGATAGAACGCCAGAGCAATTAGTTTATTTAATTGATGGTGTACGTCGCCGTGTGCAATATGTATTAGATGGTGATCAGCTTTACTTAGATCGAGAGAATGGCAATATTGCGATACGAAATGTGACTTATGCTGCCCCTGAAATAGCTGATGTGGCTGGTGATGGCAATATTCGTGCGCCAATGGATGGCGCTGTGGTGAATATTTTAGTTAATAAAGGTGATCAAGTCGTGAAAGGTCAAACTTTACTAGTGCTTGAGGCCATGAAAATCCAGCAACAGATTAAATCTGATGTGGATGGTGTAGTTGAAGATGTGTTAGGGCAACAGGGTCAACAAGTAAAAAAACGACAAATGTTATTTAGTATCCAAATTTAATTAAAAAAACCGCTCTATTTGAGCGGTTTTTATTTTCAATTAGAAGTCTTGATTTATTCTCCATCTGCCTCTGCAATCACTTGGCTTGCTTTTTTTAGGCTATACAATAGTTGTCCTAAAAGTACCTCTTTATTACTGAGCGTGACCATAACCATCGGGTGATGAGTTGCTGGAATAGCCGTCAGAATAGCCTTACCATTATCTGCATCTAAAGTAATGTTGTTACAGCCAGTGAGCTGAATCTCTTTTAAAAAAGCAGTGACCATTGCCAAAATTGAGCTACTCACCGCCGCTAATTTGGTGGTGTTATGGTAGTTTTTATGACTTACTGTCGCTAATTCAAAACCATCAGAAGAGCAAATCATTACAAAATCTACACCACGCGTATTCATCAAAATATTATGAGCTTCAGTTTTTGCTAGCTGTAGCAATTGTGTCGGGGCGGTGCGTTTCTGAGTTGGAATACTAAGCATGATCATTCCCTTGAGATGTTAAGCCTACTTTGATTTCAAGTGATGCAATTAATGATTCAACCATCATTAAAATTTGTTCTTGCTCGCGTGCATCAATAAAAAACAATGGATATGACAGTCCGTTTTCTTTTATCCAATGACGATATTGTTGAAGTGACGATTCTTTATTTTCGTCAACATGAGTAATACCAATCGCAATATTATCGTTATAATTTTTAAAAGTTTCTAAGTAGCTTTCTAGCTCATCAATCGGATTAGGACTATTGTGATCTAATAATAAAATAACACCGATTGCACCTTCACAAATGACCGACCATATAAAATCAAAACGGCTTTGTCCTGGGGTGCCATAGAGTCCGATTTTGATTCCATCATCTAAAGTAATTTCACCATAATCAATGCCTACAGTGGTCTGGGTTTTCTGGTGGCTTTGTACATCAGTGTTGAATGCTTCTGTTTCCAGAATTGGAATTTCAGATAACGATTTAATCGCTTCTGTTTTACCTGCCCCCATACTACCTGCAAAGACAATTTTATATTGCTGTATAATCATAACTTCCCTTAAAGACCAAAACGCCGTCTAATCTTCCCTATAAAATTTTTAAAAAAATGATTGTCTGTATTTGAATTTTCTAAATAAGAATTGGGGGCGTAAGCACATTTATTTGCAGAAATAAATTTTCCATTATTTGCCATTAAACAAGCGGTAACGAAGCGTAAGACATCATCAATTGATACGTTAAGCTGGTTAGCCACATCAGTAATTTTTGCTCCCTGTATAAAACAAGCAGAGAGTTGTAGGCTCACTTTTCTATATTCTTTTTGGTAGGGTTGTGGCCAGTGGTCAATTTTAAAATATTTATCTTCTGTAGCTAGATTTCCAAAGTTTTTTGAATGCCAAATCAAATTCCATAGCCAGTCCTGCAAATAGTAGTTTTTTTTACGAGACACTTTCGTGAAGTCAGAGGTTTTAGCAAAAGTGAAATCAAAGCTTTGATTGGTTTGAGTTTGTTGGCGTGAGGGTTCCAACCAAGCCATCTGAGTCCTGTTATCAATAATGGCGAGTGTGCCTTTATCATCAAAAAGGTATACTTTGGCATGTTCTGGGCTGTGCAAATTCCTTATAAATTTATCATCAATGAGCATGGGCTCATTTGATAAATCTGAAACTACGACAGTCTTCTTTTGATTTAAATAAGATATTAGGTTTATTTGTAGCCAGTCTAATAGAGATTCTACTTTTTCTAGTGGCAGATGCAGGGTATGTTCATCAAGTTGATATCCATTTTGTGAAGAAGTTTTAGTAATTTTTAAATAAGGACATTTTTTCTTTTGAAGAATATTTTGAATATTATCTGAATCAAAAAAGTTTTCATTAATTAATAATAGATCAATATGACTGTTAGAAATATTAACCCAATTAATACCATACTCATTAGATATTAACTTTCTGATTAAAGTTTTTAATTCATCTAAAACTTTTAAGCTTAAACCAGTAGTAGCAATATTTATGTAATTCCTATCCATAGTATCACATTAAGTTTTATTGAGTAATATAATAGTTTTAATATGCTTTTTATAATAAATATAAAAAGCATATCTTAGATTAATTAGCTAAAGTCTAGCTCTTTTTCAAATGACTTTAACTCATGACGAGCCATAGCCAAGTTCGATTTAGCACGATCAAGCACTAAGTAAAGGAATAAATTATTATTACTTTCTAGAGGTCGAATTAAGTGGTAAGCCTTACCCAAGGTAATTAAAATGTCTTCAATATTGTCATTTAATTTCAAAGCATTGGCGATATTTCGCTTTGCGCGAACTACTTCTGTATTTCCAGCTGCTGCCAATTCTAAATCAATTTCCCCACCACCTTGTGTTGCAAGTGATAATCCACTTTCTGAATCAACAAGTGCAGAAGCAATAAAACCATCAATTTCAGTTAAGCTATCTAAAGAAAGTTTAGCCATGTTTTTATCTCTCAGGATTCTAAAGTTATATTTACTACTTTTTCCTAAAAGTAGTTAAAATTCATTATATTTCTGAACAATTTGAAGTCAATTAACCAAGTAAATTGAGAGGTTTCATTTTTGGGAAAGAAGTGACGTAAAATGTCAGATTGGAAAAACATTATAAGATTATTTATACATTATACTTTTAAGACTGAGATGAGGTTTACATTATATATTTTAAAATTTAGTTAAAGTAATTGTAATAGAATATTAATAAAATATTGATTAATAAATTATTTTAATTTTAATCAAAAAAGGGGAATAAAAAAATTCCCCTTTTTATAACAATCATTAAACTAAACGAGTTGTGTGTAAATACAATAGAGATAGCCTAAAATTGCTAAAGCAACGACAGGGGCAATAATCTTTGACCATGTAGGTACAGAACTCTCAGTAGCTTGTTCGTCAATATGCAAATCGTCATGATGAGGTTGGGCTTGGTGAACCATTTGGTTGAACTCCTTCATTGTTGTATCCAATGATAGCTCTTCTTGTTCCACAGGTTTAGAACCAATTAACTCATTTAGGTGGTTTGTTGACCAAACCCAATCTTCTGCCTGACCTGATAAATGTTCTATTTGGCCTAAAATTAATTCTTTTAAGCCATTATGCCCAAAACCACCTGTTTCATCGAGTTGGTTAAGTTCTGCTAACTGCAAAGTTAAAATTTCAGAAATACTCTGTTCTAGCTCCGAATTTTTTAAAGCCGACTGATTATGCTTAGACGTTGTTAAATGACGAGCAACTTCTTGAATATAAAGTGGATCTGAAGTTTTGATTTCTTGATAAATCTTATTGTCATCTTGGCGCCATAAACTAATCAGTTTTCCAAGCGTAAGAATATTCACCTCATCAATCAGTTTATTTTTTTCATTAACTGGATATTGATTTAAAAGCTGAGGCTTTTGAATTTTTATCTGCTCAGCAAAGTATTGGACTAAATCAAATGCCATGCTTTCTTCCTCTAAATTTAATCTAAAATTCTTAACGTTGGTTTTTTCTTAGTTGATGTTGTTTCAATTGTTTCTTGTACTTCAGACTCTACTGTATTTTCTACAGGCGCTACATTGGCATATTCTTCAGGATCAAAAAATAAACCTTGTCCATTCTCACGTGCATAAATACCTAGAACAGCTTGAATAGGTACATAAATGTCTTTTGATGCTCCCCCGAAACGAGCAGAAAAAGTAATCGCTTCATTTCCAATAATAAGTTGATGAACAGCATGAGGCACGATATTTAAAACGATTTGGCCATCTTTAACAAATTGCTGTGGAACATCAGTATGTGGCTGTGTCGCATCTACTAATAGATAAGGAGTAAGTTGGTTATCACAAATCCATTCATAGATTGCACGAGCAAGATAAGGACGTGTAGGGGTTAAATCAATAGTTTGCTCAGACATATCACACTATTCCATATTTAATAGTTCATTGTAACGGTTTTTCTCTTGAGCCGTCATTGATTTAGCAAAAGAAGGCCTCTCAAAGATACGTTTACAATACAAAAGTATCGGTCGGCAATGCTGTTTGGGTAAATCGATTCCCATGCTATTTAATCTTAAGAAGATAGGTGCAAGCATACAGTCCAAAATTGTGAAATTTTCAGACATAAAATAGGGAAAATGCTGAAATAGGGGAGTAAGTGAAATTAAAGTTTCACGTAATTCTTTTTGAGCTTTTTGCTTTTGTTCGATATTTAAAGAATCAGCATGTTTTAACATGTGATCTGCCAACTTGAACCAGTCGTTTTCAAGTCTCCATATATATTGACGCTGCTCTGCACGCATCATTGGAGCATCTGCGTAAAGCTTACTTTGGCGATAACGATCATCTAAATATTCAGCAATAATAGGCGCTGAAAATAATTTAAGATTTTGCTCGACCAACATCGGCAATTGGTTATAAGGATTCAAACTTGCCAAATCTTCGTCTTCATGGTCAGTTATGATCAATTGATATTTGATTTGCTTTTCTGCTAATAGAAAACGAATCCAGTGAGAACGGAAATCATCAGCATGACTGTAAAGGGTAATCCCCTGAATAGAGGTGTTTTCGACCGACATATCACAAGACGACGTGGTTGAGTGAATCGATTAGGATACTAAAAATGCTCTAGGAAATCACGGTTCTAAAGAGATAGTTTGTTTATATTTATAAGTTTGCATTTTATTGTTCGATTTTCATAATAAAAAAGCCTTGGAAAAATCCAAGGCTTTTTGTCCAACTCGATAAACGAATTAACGTTTAGAGAATTGAGGACGCTTACGAGCTTTACGTAAACCAAGTTTCTTACGTTCAACTTCACGAGCATCACGAGTAACGAAACCAGCTTGACGAAGAACAGGTTTTAAAGTTTCGTCAGCAGCGATAAGCGCACGAGTAATACCGTGACGGATCGCGCCAGCTTGACCACCGATACCACCACCTTTAACAGTGATGTAAAGGTCAAACTTTTCAGTAACTTCTAAAAGTTCTAAAGGTTGACGAACAACCATACGAGCAGTTTCACGACCGAAATATTGCTCTAAAGTACGGTTGTTAATAACGAGTTTGCCTGTACCAGCAGACAAGAAAACACGTGCAGTTGCGGTCTTACGGCGACCTGTACCATAATTAGTAGCCATGTGCTGTATCCCTTAGATGTCCAAAACTTGTGGCTGTTGAGCAGCATGCGGATGCTCAGTACCAGCGTACACTTTCATTTTTTTGATCATTGCATAACCAAGAGGACCTTTTGGTAACATGCCTTTAACTGCTTTTTCAAGAACAGCTTCAGGCTTGTGAGCAATTAACTTCTCGAAGTTAGTCTCACGGATACCACCAGGGAAACCAGTATGGCGATAATATTTCTTATCAAGCGCTTTTTTACCAGTCACTTGAACTTGTTCAGCATTAATCACAACGATGTAATCGCCAGTGTCAACGTGAGGAGTATAAGAAGTTTTGTGCTTACCGCGTAAACGACGAGCGATTTCAGTCGCAAGGCGACCTAAAGTTTTGCCAGAAGCATCAACAACATACCAGTCATGTTGAACTTCAGCTGGCTTAGCGCTGAGAGTTTTCATTAAACCACTACCTATTATAGTTGGTTTGGACTATGGAATCTGTCCAAACAAAAGGAGCGAGCATTCTAAACGAGTTTGTTCAAAGTCACAAGAAAAATCCAGTTTAAGCCACATAATTTAATCCATAAACCGATGAATGTGGGATATGTTAAAATCAAACAAATTTTAGTTATGTGTCTGGGGTGATTATGCTGCCTTTATATGTCACTTCTGGTGAGCCGGCTGGTATTGGTCCAGATATTTGCTTGAGCTTGGCTCAGCGAGTTGATGAACGTCCTGTTGTTGTTTTGGGTGACCAAAATTTATTAGAACAACGTGCCCAGAAACTCGGTATAAATATTCAATTTATAGAATATACGGGACAAGCTGAATCATCCTCTTCTGGTGAGCTTTATATAGAGCATGTACCTTTAGAAACGGCGGTTATTGAGGGCCAATTAAATTCAGCTAATGCGGCTTATGTATTAGAACAATTACGCCGCTCAGCTGATTATGCCATGTCTGGTAAAAGTGTTGGGGTAGCTACGGCACCAGTGCAAAAATCGGTCATTAATGATGCAGGCATTTTGTTTAGTGGTCACACTGAATACTATCAAGAATTTGCAGGGGTAGAGCGCGTTGTCATGATGCTTGCAACCAAGACTCTGCGCGTTGCTTTAGCGACTACGCATTTGCCTTTAAGAGATGTTGCCGATGCAATTACCAAAGAACGGTTATATCAAGTCATTGATATTTTAATACATGATTTAAAAACTAAATTTAAGATCGTTGAGCCGCGCATATTGGTGTGTGGCTTAAATCCTCATGCGGGGGAAGATGGCTATTTGGGCCGTGAAGAGATTGATACCATTAATCCGGTACTCGAAACTTATCGAGCGCAAGGAATTAAAATGAGCCTAAGCTTGCCTGCGGATACCTTATTTACCCCTGAGCATCTTAAAAATGCTGATGCTGTACTCGCTATGTACCATGATCAAGGTTTACCTGTGTTAAAATCACAAGGGTTTGGTGAGGCCATCAATATTACATTGGGTTTGCCATTCATCCGAACTTCGGTCGATCATGGCACGGCATTGTCTTTGGCTGGGACTGGTTTGGCAAAAAGCTCAAGTTTAAATGTCGCTGTCGATTTAGCGTTATCTTTGGCAGCGAGCTAAATTTTTCATGTTGGAAATGTTATATGTATCAAATTAATGCCCTAAACCCGAAAGATGAAGGGCATAAAGCTCGTAAACGTTTTGGTCAAAACTTCTTACATGATCAGCGAGTCATTGCCAAAATCGTGCGCTCGGTGAACCCGCGTGCGGGTGAAAATGTTGTTGAAATTGGTCCTGGTTTGGCTGCTTTAACTTCTCCTTTAATTGGAGAGTGTGATGCATTAACAGTGGTTGAGCTAGATCGTGATTTAGCAGCAGGCTTGCCAGAACGAGTTCCACATCCTGAACGTTTAACGATTATCGAAGCTGATGCATTAAAATATGATTTTAATGAACTGGTAAAAGATGGTCGACCATTACGTGTGGTTGGTAATTTACCTTATAACATTTCAACTCCATTACTTTTCCATCTCTTGGAATTTGGCAGTAAAGTTAAAGACATGCACTTTATGCTGCAAAAAGAGGTAGTTGAACGCATTACCGCAGAACCAAACACAAAAGAATATGGACGCTTGTCGGTAATGATTCAGTATTATTGCCAACCTACGTTTTTATTTGAAGTGCCTGCTGGCGCATTTAACCCGCCACCTAAAGTAACAAGTGCTGTTTTCCGCCTTGTTCCCTATGAGCAGAAACCAATTGTTGCAAAAGATGAAAAAGCTTTAGCTCGGTTGGTTGGTCATGTATTTACCCAACGTCGTAAAACCCTAAGAAATAGCCTTAAAGGTATGATCGCTGACGATGGCTTTGAAAAAGCAGGCGTTGATCCAATGGCTCGTCCAGAAACGTTAACACTGGCTCAATTTGTTGCTTTAGCCGATCAAATGGTGGCATAAATGACTAAACGTTTTAATTATGTGATTGGCGATGTACAAGGGTGTTTTGAAGCTCTTAAAGCCTTACTTAAAGAAATACGTTTTGATCCAGACCAAGATTTTTTATGGTTTGCGGGTGATTTGGTCGCTCGTGGCGAAAACTCAGTAGGTGCCTTACGTTTTGTTAAAAAACTTGCTGATCGCGGCGCTGCTGCAACTGTACTTGGAAATCATGACCTGACTTTAGTTGCTGGTGCACGTGGTTTAAAAGAGATTAAAGAAAAAGATCGCACGCAGGATGTTATTGATGCAATTGATGGCGATGAGTTAATCGATTGGTTGCGTAAACAACCTTTATGTTTATTCCCGAACGAGCACACAATTCTTACTCATGCAGGTATACCTTGTATTTGGGATGCACAAAAGACTGCAACGCTTGCAAAAGAGGTTGAGGTAGTACTCTCACATCAAGATTTATCTGTATTGGATGCTTTCTTGGCAGAAATGTATGGTTCAAAACCAGATTTGTGGGAAGACGACTTAACCGGTTCAGCGCGTTTACGTTGTATTACCAATTATTTGACTCGCATGCGTTTAACCAATGCAGAAGGGGCTTTAGAGTTCAGTTTTAAAGATGCTCTAGATGCGCCAATGCCAGAAGGTTATTTACCTTGGTTTGAATTTCCGAGCAAAGCGGCACAAACTCATCAAATCATTTTTGGCCATTGGGCTGCGCTAGAGGGCAGAACTATTAATGATCAGATTCAGAATATTGATGGCGGCTGTGTCTGGGGCAGAAAATTAATGGCTTATCGCCTTGAAGATAAAGAAATCTTTGCTGTTGAAAATCCAGTGATGTAATAAAAAAGCCGCATAAGCGGCTTTTTTATTTTTAACTTTTATTCTACGCGTAACCAAATTTGGTTACGGCCTAATGCTGAAACGCCAAGATATCCACGCATATGAAGACGTTTACCAGTTGCACTGAGTTTTGCTTTAAGCCCGTAAACTTTACCAGTATTAGGATCTAAAATTTTCCCACCTGTATAATTAAGATCATCTGTTTGTTTTAAGCCAGTTGCAATATCCAATCCTATAATTGGTTTATTGGTATACGGCGAAGGGCAGTTATCACAAATCTCTTTAGGGGTATAACCTGGGCGTGGTGTAACTTTGATAATCTTTCCTGCATATGTCCCATTTGCTTCTTTTCGTATTTCTACCTGTGCTTTGGGAGCACCAGTTTTATCATCAATTGTTTGCCAAAGACCTGTAATGTCTGCTGCAAACGTAGCAGCGTTGATCCCCAGTAAGAGCAGAGCCCCAATAAAAATTTTCCCCATGATTAAAAATCCTTTTAACATTGAAAGGTCATCTTATTTCGAATTGATATACCGTTCAATGTTTATTTAATAGGCTTCTTAATTATGGCGTTCCAAGTGACAACATTAATGTAGGTAGCCAAATTGCAGTAAATACGCCGTTTAAAGCCATACCAAAGGCAGCGTAGCGACCTGCAACGGGTCCGCGTTGCCATGCTTGAGCTGTTCCTATGGCATGCGCAGCTAAACCTAAGGCTAATCCAGATGCTCTTTCATCATGAATATGTTTAAGTAAAAATGGTGAAAAAGCTGCTCCAATAACGCCAGATAAAATAACAATAAGCGTTACCAGCGTTTCAGGAGCATGCAATAACGTTGCGATATTTAAGGCGATAGGGGTAGTTACCGCACGGGTTGCAAATGCAAGAATGGTAGGTTCCGACATATGTAACAAGTAAGCGAGGCCCATAGGCAAAGCAACGGCGCTAATACTGGCAAAAAGTAAAATCCCAATCACTGATTTAATTGGAAGATCATCGTAACGCATTGCAGCTAGAGGAATAGCTAAGGCTACTGTGACATAACCTAATAGATGACCAAATAAGTCATTCACATAAAGACGATATTGTTCATAAGGAACTTGTAAAACTGAAAGTAATGCAATGACAATGAACATGCCGAAAACTAAAAGTGGAACTTGTGGGAAGCGTCGGTTTAAAGGTTTTGCACATAGATAACCAATCAGTGTGATCAAAAAACCATAAAAAATCGTAAACATTTTATTCTCCTTATAACCAACGTTTTGCCATTTTTGCATAGACCCACAAAGGTATAAGGGTGCTGACCACTAAAACAAAAAGGAATAGTGGAATTTCTTTTCCCATATGCACCAACATAATTAAGGAGCCGGCACAAACAGGTAAAAAAGCAAAACCACTTTCTTTCATGATTTTATTATTCGTATCGACTATTCGAAGAGGGATTTTTTTGAACTTTCTCCAAATAATCAAAACAGTGAGTAAGCTGATTAACCCGACCAGATTACCTAATTCTGGATGACCAAAAGCACGCATGACGATGACAGAGCCTTCACGAAAACCAATAATGAGTAGTAACGTTGCTACCCATGCTGTCCAGTCTATACTTTTGATCTTATCCATATTTTTTATCTCTAAAAGTTTACTTATCGAGTTTTAACTGATCTCGCCCTTGATTTCAAACTCTTCCAATGGTCGCTTAAATTGATTAGCGCGTTCTCCCAAGATTTCTTCTAAGGGTAGTTTTGCTTGGCGAATAAGCTTTTCAAGCTTATGTGGTGCAATACGTACATCAATATGTAATAAGCCTGCATCATCGTAGTGTTCAGACTCAATTACATTTAAGGCATAAAGCTGTGTACGAAATTTGCCATAAGCAGGTTTAAGAATCAGAGAAAACTTTTGAATTTGCCCCATTAAACATTCTTGTACTGCTTTTTGAAGTAGCTCTAGACCAAGGCCAGCGTGAGCAGAAACATAAACTCGATCTGGTACATGTGGTTCGGCATAAACAATTTTGGCTTCTTCACCACTCAGGTCAATTTTGTTGTATGCCCGAAGTACTGGAGCATCTGCACCAATCTCTTTTAATACGCCTTCAACTGCTTCAATTTGATCAAGCATGTCATGACTATTACTATCAATGACATGTAGTAAAAGCGTGGCTTCTAGGGTTTCTTCAAGTGTTGCTTTGAATGATTCAATTAAATCATGCTGTAAGTTTCGTACAAAACCTACCGTATCTGCGAGCACGACAGTACCAATACCATCCCATTCCAAACGGCGTAATGTCGGGTCGAGTGTTGCAAACAGTTGATCGGCTGCGTAGACATCACTTTTCGCTAAAATATTAAATAGAGTCGATTTGCCAGCATTGGTATAGCCTACTAACGACACAGTTGGAATGGCTGCTTTTTGTCTTGCAGCACGCCCTTGTAGACGGGTTTGATGTACCTTTTCTAATTTATCTTTTAATTGGGCAATACGTACACGAATGAGACGACGATCTGTTTCTAGCTGCGTTTCACCAGGACCGCGTAAGCCAATACCACCTTTTTGTTGCTCAAAGTCGGCTGACCAACCACGAATAAGGCGGGTAGATAAATGTTTAAGCTGTGCAAGTTCGACCTGTAATTTACCTTCATGCGTACGGGCACGCAGGGCAAAAATATCTAAAATTAATCCTGTACGATCAATGACTCGGCATTTTAATATTCTTTCTAAATTTCGTTCTTGAGCGGGTGACAAAGCATGGTCAAAAATCACCAGACTTGCTTCTAGTTCCTGAACTCGCTCTGCAATTTCTTCGACTTTTCCTGAACCAATAAAAAATTTAGGATTGGGTTTATTTCGCTGAACCTTAATATGTTCAAGGATATCTGCACCAGCAGACTGTGCAAGTAGAGCAAACTCTTCGGCATCCAGATCATCTAATAATTGTACTGAAACACTCACTAAAATTGTGCGTTCACCGCCTTGATGCCGATCAACATATTCCACGTGGTTGTAAATCCTGAAAATGGGAAAACTTTATTCTAGATGAAACTTATGCAAAAGGGGAAAGCGTTTGTTCTTATCCTTTAGATTAGTTAAATGCTGTTAGAGGTGTCTGAATTTATTTTTTTCCCGTTCTCTATCATCAATGCAAGTTTATTCTGAAACGTATAGAATGCTTGAGATGGGTATAACAATGATTGATCGTTAGTGAAATTTTATGGCTCAAACGCAAAGTATAGTTAATTCAACGTTAAAGAAATTATCAAAAATAGGTTTGTACGGAAAAAAAGTCACTTCGGCTACCGCTGCAATTAGTGAAGGTTTTTATTTAGTTTATCGACACGGCCTTTATAAAGATCCTAATAATCCGGTCAATACACGCTATGTTCAATATTTTTGCCGCCGTTTATGTCAGGTTTTCAACTTAGATGTAGAAGTACACGGAACAATTCCTAGAGAACCTGCTTTATGGGTAAGTAATCATATTTCTTGGCTCGATGTTGCTGTTTTAGGTTCAGGAGCCCGTGTTTTCTTTCTTGCTAAAGCTGAAATTGAAAATTGGCCTATTTTAGGCAATCTAGCTAAAGGTGGCGGGACTTTATTTATTAAGCGTGGATCTGGTGATTCCGTTAAAATTCGTGAGCAGATTACCGAATTCTTAAAACAAAATATTCCTGTGCTGTTTTTTCCTGAAGCGACCACTACAGATGGACATTCTGTTAAGAAAGTACATGGTCGTTTGCTCGGTGCTGCTATTGAGGCTCAACGCCCAGTACAGGTATGTTTAATTTGTTATGTAAACCGTCATGGACAATTAGATACAGTTGCGCCATTCATTGGCGACATGTCATTTGCTGAACATATTCAACGCGTACTTGAAATGCCGAAAGTAACTGCTCATTTGTTAACTTTGCCTCCAATTTCAGTGGAAGGGCATGATGTGAAGAGTTTAACGCGTGAAGTTCAAGAAAAAATGGTAGAAGGTTTGGCTCAACTACATCAGAAAGTACTTAAGCCAAAAAATTAATTACATAAATCCTTCAAGTGGCAGCCATGAAAGAAATTTCATGCCTGCTTTTTGCCACCATTTCATCTCGGGTTCTTGTTTATAAATTAAAGGACCATTAGGCGTTTCTTGCTGCCAATAAATATGATTGTTAGCGTCGAGCTTTAGCTTATAAGCATATTTATTTAAATTTTCGTCCATCGTATGGTGAATTGTCTTAGCCAATGACGGGCTATCTAAAATTACGCCAATTTCAGTATTTAAATAAGCTGAGCGTGGATCAAAATTAAATGAGCCAATAAAAACCTGTTCATCTAATGCCATCAGTTTAGTATGTAAGCTTGAGCGGCTTAACCCTTTCATGTTTACTTTTGCTTTAGTGGCAAGCTCATCTGTATTTTTATTTAAATCTCTTTTATCTGGTGTAGGTAAAAATTCATAAAGTTGTACGCCGTTTTTAAGCAGTTCTTTACGGTATTTCCCATAAAATGCATGTACAACAGCAACATCATTCGCTTTAAAAGAATTCGTTAAAACTCGAACCTCAACACCTTCTTTGGCAAGTGTGCTTAAAATCTTGGCACCTTGTTTTTCAGGAATAAAATAAGCTGAAATTAAATCTACGTTGCTTTCTGGTTTTTCCAGATGGTTAATTAACTGGAAATTTAAGTGCTCTTCTTTTTTGGCCTTTGATTTGATTTTATCAGGCGAGTCTTTTACGACTTCTGCTTTAACCCAGTCGAATTGAATATTGTGATTTAACCATTTATCAAATGCATGTGATTTTGCAGTTAAATTCAGAAAGTTTTGAACAGTTGCTTGTTGATAGTGAGCTTCGAGTTGCTCTTTTAATCCTTCATAGCGTAAACGGTGCTGCTCTGGGCTTACAATACTTTGAACTGAATAGGCGTATTCATGATTCCAGTAGTCATCAAAAGAATTCACAATGTCATCAACAGCAGCACCGACCAACATTACGTCAACATCAGAAAATTGATAGCTATCGCTTACATTATAATATTGATTGGTCATGTTACGTCCGCCAATAAGAGCAACCTCATTGTCGGCAATAAAACTTTTATTGTGCATGCGACGATTGATACGTTTTAAATCAAGCACCATATCCATCGCACGATATTTGCGGAAACGGTAGGGGTTAAAAAGCTTAACTTCAATATTTTTATGCTGAGAAAGAGCGAGTAAGATCCCTTCCATTTTTTTTGCATTATTGTCATCAATAAGAAGTCGGACTTTTACCCCGCGATCAGCTGCTCGAATAATGGCATGTAAAGCTAAAGCTCCAACTTTGTCATTATCCCAAATGTAATATTGTAAATCTAAAGTCTTTTCAGCTTTATCGATTAATCTTAGGCGGGCTGCTAGAGCCTCCAATGGATCATTTAAGACGTGGTAACCCGTTAGCTTTGGGTTTTGCTGACGTAAGGGAGTAATAATTTGAGCAAGTGAAGTCTCTGATGTATCGATATCATTTGCATATTCTAATGGTTCAACACCATGTTTTGGCAGAGTACTACATCCTGTCAAACCCACAGCAAAACTAGAACATAGGACTATAGAGGCTTTTATCAAAAAGCTTCTAGCTTGTTGATTCGTTTGAAGCTGTTTGGAATGAGAGGATTGTGCCATAATCAGTACATACGATAACGTGAGCTAGAGTATAATTCGTGCATATTGAAAGATAAATATTGAATTTGATTACTAGCAATCAATAGAAGATAAGTCGAGAGTCGTAATGTGGAATCCAAATTCAATTATTTTTTGTTTTTACTTTATATTTTCAATACTTGCTCTATGGGGAGTTTCTGAGGCTTGGATTCATCAATCTCGGACCGAGACGATTCATCCATTTAAAGCTTTTGTGCATTTACTCGCATTTTATCTCTCTTATCTACTTATTCCTCTCTGGTTTTTTAATTTATATGCTGCTTGGATTGGTTACTACTCAATTCATCAAGGTATTTTTATCTTTTTCTTAAGTGGTGTTTTAATCTATGCCCGATTTATTGAGCCTCATCTAGTTCGTGTCGATACTCATCAATATCGCTTAAATCCAGATCGTAGTTTTAATAAGCCAGTCAAAGTAGCCCTAATTGCAGATTTACATATTGGTTTATTTTCAGGGCATGAACGTCAGCTAAAAACCATAGTTAGAAAATTAAATGAACATCAACCTGATTTAGTGGTTGTGGCTGGTGACTGGACATATGAACCAGAAGATAGACTAATTGAAGAGTTAAGTGTTTTAAAAGAAATTCAGGCGCCTGTTTACTCTGTTCCTGGAAATCATGATGAGCAATATCCTGGTCCACCGATTCAACAATTATTAAAAGATGCTCTATTTTATAATGAAGTTGTTGATATCGAAGGAAAGATCGTTGATTTTGAAGAATTCCGTCTGATTGGTATTGGTGATCTTTGGGCTGGAAAAACCGATATGCGTTCCATGCCAGATTTACCTCAAGACAAACCTTGGTTAATTTTGTCTCATAATCCAGATACTGTCGATATGGTACCTAAATTACCAAATCGTCCATTAATGTTATCAGGACACACACATGGAGGGCAGGTGGAGCTCCCATGGCTGACTAACTATATTATGAAAAAAGTATCAATTTTAGGTCACAAACGTGGATTTTACTCTCACGAACATGCAGATGTCTTCGTTACCGTTGGCACAGGAATGGTCGGAATTCCTTTACGTTTTAGAGTGCCGCCAACCATTGATATTATTGAGTTAGTTTAAAATAAAAAAGCCAATCACAGAGGATTGGCTTTTTTTATGAATTAAACTTGCTTATGGAATAACGACAATCGCAACACGTCTGTTAATCGCACGATTTTCATTGGTTGTATTTGGAACATAAGGTTGTGTTGAACCACGACCAATCACGTAGATATTTTCTTTTTTAAATCCACGAGCTAAGAAAAGGTTTGCTACACTTTGTGCACGCTCTTCAGACAGCTTTTGATTATAAGCAGCATCGCCAACATCATCAGTATGACCTACAATTTTCAATTTATTTAGATCATATTTATTCAATTGATTTGCTAGACGTACTAACTCAGCTTCATGACTTTGTTTTAACTCTGCATTATTAAAGTCAAATAACAAACGTTCTGGTAAACCTAAAGTCCATCCTTCATCGGTAAGAACGAAACCTTCTTTTTTGAGCAATTTTACCTGACGATATTTTAATGGACCAAAACTCAGGCACCCTGCAAGAGTAATGCATAGCAATGCAATAAAGGAGAGTTTTAGAGATCTTGTATTCATAGATTAGCCTAAATTTAATTTTCAGGTTTATAAATAAACCAGTGTTCATCCGAATTTTTAGCCTTATACATTGCTTGGTCTGCTTGCATAATGAAATCTTCGGGGCTAGATGCAAATTGTGATAAAGCAATACCTACACTAAAACTGAAGTAAATGGTCTGACCATTCAGATGCAAAGGTTCTTTACAGCTTTCGAGTAAATTTTCAGCAATAGATATTAAATGATCAGCATGACTAATGGAATGCAAAATGACAGCAAATTCGTCGCCGCCTAATCGTGCAATAAAATCTTGATGACGTAGACGGGTTTGCAGACGATTCGCCATTTCTTTTAAAACTTCATCTCCAGCTAAATGGCCAAACTGATCATTAATTGCTTTGAAGTTATTGTTATCTATAAATAATAATGCAGACTTGTTATCAAAACCCTTATCTTCAAACATGTCTAAGAGAATCTGATAAAAATAATGTCTATTAGGCAATAAGGTGAGTTGATCATGGTGAGCTTGAAAGGATAATTTACGATTTTCCTTTTGTAGCTGGTTATCCCATATCTGAATTTCTTCAAGTAACTCATTAAAAACGGTATTTAAATCTTGAAATTCTTTAATTCGATTATAAGGAAAACGAAGATTATAAGCTTTTTGTTCACTTACAATTTGAGCGATATTCGTAAGCGGATAAATAGCCTGCATAATTTGACGATAAGTTAAGTTTACTGACCACCACAAAGCGCAAACAATAAACAACATCGCAATTGCTAGTCCTACCATAATCATTTTGAGGAACTGCAATATTTTTTCGGAACTACCAAAAAGCGTGAGTTCACCTACATTTTGCTCGTGATGATAAATTGTAAGGTGAACGGGTTCATTCAGAAACCAATGATCAAACCAGCCCTCTAAAATTGAAGTCTGACTTGATAATTTAAAACTTTGCGCAATTAAATGATGCTCTGAATCATAAATATGAATAGTACGAATTGAATGGTCGTTTGTATATTCATTCAAAATTTGCTCAATCGTAATTTTGTCATTAAATACAACAGCAGGCTGAATACGCTCTAGTAGCGTATGGCTAAGCAATTGCAAATTTTGTTTGGCGTAAGTTTCCATTGTAAAAACAGAAATCGACACAAACGTAAAAGAGCAGATAAAGAAAGTAATTGCAAAGATAGTAAATTGAGATTTTCTAAATAATGCATGCAATGAAGTGGACTGATACAACTTTGATATCATAATCCTTACTCCGCATTCTTAGCCAAGAGCAATACTCTCGGATCAATATGAACTTTGGAGTGACTTAAAGCATCTAAGTTAACTTTAAAGGTAGTGTAATTATTTTGATTATATAAACAAAAGATACTTCCAATTTCGCACTCTGGATTATTAATGCTTAAAGAAAGTAAAGAACGGTAAGGATAGTTCTGAATAAGGCTTTGTTGTTGTTGGGGCGAAGTCGTAGAAAAATAAACAGCCTGACAATGTGACCGAGCAAAATCTTTCGCGTTTACAGTTTGAACACGATAATTATAAGACATTTGCTGGATATAAGATTGAAACGTAGATGTAATAGAGGGATTATCAATAATACAAAGAGTAGGAGTATTTACATTCTCCCACTTACTGTAGCTTAGAATAGATAAAGTAAGCACATAGAAGTTATGTTTTGAATTGGCATAACAAGGCCCACTCGTAGCAAACACTACAAGTATGCAAACAAATACTTTTTTAGCGAACTGCCACATGGTGAGTTAATGCCAAACTATTGCACGAATAATCTATTCTACATGAAGTTGATAAAGTAAAAAAAGTTTAATATCTCATCTAAAGTTGACCAAAAAGGCTAAAAAACGAACTGTTGTTGCGG
>NZ_JADWOM010000031.1:0-31128 GCF_016106645.1 Acinetobacter sp. ACIN00229 | reverse complement strand
ACAGGCTGATAACTAATAAAAACGTTTTAATAACTTTTTGTTTTATATTTAAAACTTTTATTTTTCTCATGTTTTATATTTAAAACCATTCAAATTATCTATAAATTAATATAAAAAATTTGAATGGTTAAAATAAAGATTTGATTAAATTAACCAATACGACGTTTTAATCCTGTCATTTGTAAAACGCGCGTTGAAATTTCTTCAATCGACATTTCAGTCACATTTAAATATTTAATCCCTTCTGAAATATAGATTCCTTCAATTGCTCTGAGTTCCATTTGGCATTGGCTAAAACTTGCATAACGACTATTCGCTTTACGTTCACTACGAATCGCAACTAATCGCTCAGCATCAATCATTAAACCAAACAATTTACTGCGATGTGGTCTTAGTACTGCCGGCAAACGGTTATCATCCAAATCTTCTTCAGTTAAAGGATAGTTTGCAACACGGATACCAAATTGAAGAGATAAGTAAATAGAAGTTGGTGTTTTACCCGAACGAGAAACGCCAATTAAGATTAAATCCGCTTTATCATAATGACGAGTACGCGCTCCGTCATCATTATCAAGCGCAAAATGAACAGCATCAATACGAGCTTTATAAGATTCAGAATCGGTTACGGCATGTGTCTGCCCAACTAATGTCGTAGGAGGCGTACCTAACTCTTGTTCCAATTTGCTGATTAAACCTTCAAATACATCAAGATTAACTGCTTTAGCAGTATTAATGATTTCTCGTACGTGTGGATCAACTAAAGTATCAAAGACTAAAGGTAGGCAACCATCTTTGGTTTGACATCTATTAATTTCAATCACAACATCCATTGCCGCCTCTTCAGTTGTAATATACGGCATGATATGAATATCAAAATCAACATTGGGAAATTGTGCTAATAACGAATGTCCAAGAGTCTCGGCAGTAATTGCAGTTCCATCAGAAATAAAAAAAACGCTCCGTCTAAACTGTTTACTTTCTGACATTAAAATTCTCCTTAAACATTTGTCTTAGTGCTATATAATCTTTATAGTAAACTGATCTTACATGACTGTCGCTTAGTATAATTCTCAACTAAGCACTTTATTTTTATAATTTCATGCCAAGATAGACATTAATACTGCAAAAGTGGAGTGAAAACTTTGGAAGCGCGCGTAATCGGTCTAGAAAAATTAGGGAAACACGATGTCGAACTCGTAGGTGGGAAAAACTCATCTTTGGGTGAAATGATCAGCCATTTATCAAATGCTGGTGTATCGGTACCTGGCGGTTTTGCAACTACTGCTGATGCCTATCGTGAGTTCTTAGATCAAAGCGGTCTTAACGCTCGAATTCAAGCAGAACTTGCTCAACTCAATGTTGATGATGTAAATGCCCTTGCTGAAACAGGTGCTAAAATTCGTCAATGGATTGTAGAGACTCCACTCACTGCAAACCTAGAACAAGAAATTCGCGCCGCTTTTACAACACTTTCTAACGGCAACCCTGAAATCGCGGTTGCCGTTCGTTCATCTGCAACTGCTGAAGATTTACCAGATGCTTCATTCGCAGGTCAGCAAGAAACTTTCTTGAATATTCGCGGTATTGATAACGTTCTTATTGCGATTAAAGAAGTATTCGCTTCTTTATATAATGACCGTGCGATTTCTTATCGTGTACACCAAGGTTTTGACCATGACGTCGTTGCACTTTCTGCAGGCGTTCAACGTATGGTTCGTTCTGAAACTGGTGCTGCGGGTGTAATGTTTACACTTGATACTGAGTCTGGTTTCCGCGACGTTGTATTTATTACAGCATCTTATGGTTTAGGTGAAATGGTTGTACAGGGTGCCGTTAACCCAGACGAATTTTACTTATCTAAACCATTATTAAATGCTGGTAGACATTCAGTTTTACGCCGTAACCTTGGTTCAAAACACCAGAAAATGATTTATGGTGAAGAAGGTTCTGCTGGTAAATCAGTTGTCGTTGTTGATGTTGAGAAACAAGAGCGCCAACAATTTGCTTTAAATGATCATGAGTTACAAGAGCTAGCTAAACAAGCGCTTATTATTGAGCAGCACTACGGTGCGCCAATGGATATCGAATGGGCGAAAGATGGCGATGATGGTCAAATTTACATTGTTCAAGCTCGCCCTGAAACAGTAAAAAGCCGTCAAAATGTAGGCACAATGGAGCGTTACCTTCTTAAACAAAGAGGTACTGTTCTTTGTGAAGGCCGTTCAATTGGTCAACGTATTGGTTCTGGTAAAGTCCGCATCATTAATTCAATTAAAGAAATGGACAAAGTTCAAGAAGGCGACGTTCTTGTATCAGATATGACCGATCCTGATTGGGAACCGGTAATGAAACGTGCTGCGGCAATTATTACTAACCGCGGTGGTCGTACATGTCACGCGGCAATTATTGCACGTGAACTTGGTGTACCTGCTATTGTCGGCTGTGGTAACGCAACAGAAGTATTGACTGATGGACAAGAAGTAACTGTTTCTTGTGCTGAGGGTGACACTGGCTTCATTTATGAAGGTGCTTTAGATTTCGAAGTTCAACGTAACTCAATTGAATCTATGCCTAAGCTATCGTTCAAAATTATGATGAACGTAGGTAACCCTGACCGCGCGTTTGACTTTGCTCAAATTCCAAATGAAGGTATTGGTCTTGCTCGTCTTGAGTTCATTATTAACCGTATGATCGGCGTGCATCCTAAAGCCCTACTCAACATTGATAGTCTACCGCGTGAAACTCGTGCTGCGGTTCTAACTCGTACTGCGGGTTATGCTTCACCAGTAGATTTCTATGTTGAAAAATTGGTTGAAGGTATTGCGACCCTTGCTGCTGCATTCGGTGACAAGCCAGTTATCGTTCGTATGTCTGACTTCAAATCAAATGAATATGCAAACTTGATTGGCGGTAAATTATACGAGCCTGAAGAAGAAAACCCGATGCTCGGTTTCCGTGGTGCAAGCCGTTATGTATCTGATAACTTCCGTGACTGTTTCGAATTAGAATGCCGTGCACTTAAAAAAGCTCGTGATGAAATGGGTTTAACCAATATTCAAATCATGATTCCTTTTGTACGTACTGTATCTGAAGCAAAACGTGTTATTGAGTTACTTGCACAAAATGGTTTGAGACGCGGTGAGAACGGCTTAAAAGTAATCATGATGTGTGAATTACCAACTAACGCTTTGTTAGCTGAACAGTTCCTAGAGCATTTTGATGGCTTCTCTATTGGTTCGAATGACTTAACTCAGTTAACGCTCGGTCTTGACCGTGACTCTGGCATTGTTTCACACCTATTTGATGAACGTGATGCAGCAGTTAAAGCCCTTCTTTCAATGGCAATCCATGCCTGCCGTAAAGCAGGTAAATATGTAGGTATCTGTGGTCAAGGTCCTTCAGACCATCCAGATCTTGCAAAATGGTTAATGGAACAAGGTATTGAGTCTGTCTCTCTTAATCCAGACTCAGTTTTAGATACATGGTTCTTCCTTGCTGAAGAAAAAATCAAGCAAATCTAATATGTTATAAAAAAAGGCCCATCCGTGGGTCTTTTTTCATCTTTAGAATAGAGAATTTTTATTTATGCAAATTTACTTGGCACGTAATAATCAACAAGCTGGGCCCTACACCTTAGAGCAAGTAAATCAAATGTTGGCTAGCCAACAAATTTTGTTAACTGATTTAGCTTGGCATGAAGGCATGACAGAATGGAAAGCTTTAGGAGAATTAACCCAAGGTAAACTTGTATATCAACCTATCGGTTATTCTGCACCTGTTATAAACACCAGTAGCTCACCTAATGAAACTATTCGTCAAATTCGTGTAGAGCCTAAAATTCACGAACTTGCCTCTATTCAATCTCGAGCTTTGGCAAAAATTATTGATTTATTACTTTGGTTACCTATAGCTGCGATTCCTTCTTTTTTCTTTAATGAATCTCAATATAAGCAATTATTTGAATTGCAAAAACAAATGCAATCAGCTGAAGTTGCGTCAACTAAAGCAGCCGAGCTACAACATCAACTTTTTACTTTAATTCCTATTGAAGCTTGGCATTCTATGCTTGCTTACGTCGTAATCATGCTTGCAATTCAAGCCTTTCTTTTAACAAAATATGGGCAAAGTATAGGTAAGAAAATTGTTGGAATTAAAATCGTAGATGCTGAGAGCAATGGTAAAGTTAATTTAACTCGCATCTTCTTATTAAGAAGTATTGTTTTCATCATACTTAACTTGCTGTTTATGCCTATTAGTACAATTATTGACTACGCTTTTGCATTAGGGCAAAAGAGACAGGCGCTACATGACAAAATTGCAAGAACAAAAGTGATCAAATGATAGTGAATGACTCATTCATTTAAGGTCTAAAAAAAAAGGAGGCACCCCACCTCCTTTTTTCTATAGAGAGTTGATATTTAAATAAAAGCTTCATATTGATTCGATACCCTACAAAAAAAATCGGGTTTTAAAACAATTATTTCAGACTACTTTATGTATAGCTTAGTTTGTCGATATGAGGCATAATGCCCTACAACGTAGCGGTGTCATATAATTGAGAAGTCTAAATTTAAGGATTAGCGTTCTCAATCATGCGACACTTTAATCGCTATCCCATATTTAATTAGGGAATGGGACTCTTCACCGAGGTTGTAAAATGAGACAAACGATTTTAGCTGTATTGTCTTTATCAACGCTTGCCGCACTTTTGACTGGGTGTGGTGGTGATATGGTACTTCTAAACTCTAAAGGTCCAGTTGGTCAAGGTCAAAGTGACCTTATGATGACTGCGATCTATTTAATGTTACTTGTGGTGATTCCTTCAATCATCATGGCATTATGGTTTGGTTGGAAATATCGCGCGTCAAATAAAGATGCAGACTATAAACCTACATGGGCACACTCAACTACAATTGAAGTTGTAGTATGGGGTATCCCTGTCATTATTATTGGTATTTTAGCTTGGTTAACTTGGTGGGGTTCCCACAAGTATGACCCATACCGTCCTTTAGAATCAGATAAAGCTCCTTTAACTATTCAAGTTGTTGCAGAACAGTTTAAGTGGATCTTCATTTATCCTGAACAAAACATTGCAACTGTTAACGAAGTACGTTTCCCTGAAAAAACTCCGTTAAGCTTTAAAATCACCTCTAACTTTACAATGAACTCTTTCTTCATTCCACAGTTAGGCGGCCAGATTTATGCAATGGCAGGTATGCAAACTCACCTTCATTTGTTAGCAAATGAAACTGGCGTATATCGTGGTTTCTCTTCTAACTACTCAGGTTACGGTTTCTCTCAAATGCGTTTCAAGGCGCATAGTGTTACAGAGCAACAGTTCAACGAATGGGTAGCAGCTGTAAAAGCGGGTAATGGTTCTACTATTAACCCAGAAGCAGTTCAAAAAACTACGCTTGACCAAGCTGAATTAGCAACCTTACGTGATGGTGACCGTTCTAAGCACCAGATCGAGCATTTAGTAAATCGTGCTAAAGCTGCTGGTGATCAAGAAGCGCTTGCTAAAGCTGAAGCTATGAAACCGTTCCCGACTAAGCCACACCCTGTGACTTATTACTCTTCAGTTGAACCACAATTGTTTGAAACAATTATCAACCATTATATGAGTAACTATCATGGTGTTGACCACTCTGCTGCGCATGCAACAGCTGAACACGCTGCTCAAGGGGAATAAGACATGGATATGATTTTTGGTAAACTGGGTTGGGACTCTATCCCGACAGAGCCAATCGTGCTTGTCACCATGGTCCTTATGGCACTTGGTGCAATTGTTGTGCTTGGCGGTATCACCTATTTCAAAAAATGGGGATACTTGTGGAATGAGTGGTTTATTACGGTAGACCATAAAAAAATTGGTATCATGTACATTCTTGTATCTGTGGTCATGCTTTTGCGTGGTTTCGCCGATGCAATTATGATGCGTCTACAACTTTTCCTCGCTAAAGGCGGCGGCGAAGGTTATCTACATCCAGACCATTACGACCAGATCTTCACCGCACACGGTGTAATCATGATCTTCTTTGTAGCAATGGGTCTTGTTGTTGGTATGATGAACATCTCTGTACCATTACAGATTGGTGCTCGTGACGTTGCATTCCCATTATTGAACTCTTTAAGCTTCTGGTTATTCGCTGGTGCTGCTGGTTTGATGATGCTTTCACTTGTATTAGGTGAATTTGCTGCGACTGGTTGGATGGCTTACCCTCCTCTGTCTGGCATTCAATATTCTCCTGGTGTAGGTGTTGACTATTATATCTGGGCACTTCAGGTTTCTGGTCTAGGTACGCTTTTATCTGGTGTTAACTTCTTCGTTACCATCATCAAAATGCGTGCACCTGGCATGAAATTAATGGACATGCCTATTTTTACGTGGACTTCACTTTGTACGGCTGTATTAATCATTGCATCGTTCCCTGTATTAACAGGTACACTTGCAATGTTAACTCTAGACCGTTACTTCGGTTTCCATTTCTTCACAAATGAGCTTGGCGGTAGCCCAATGCTTTATGTGAACTTGATCTGGACATGGGGTCACCCTGAAGTATATATCTTAGTATTACCAGCATTTGGTCTATACTCAGAAATCGTTGCAACCTTCTCTCGTAAAGCGTTGTTCGGTTACAAGTCTATGGTGTATGCAACTATCGCGATTACAGTTCTTGCGTTCGTTGTATGGCTTCACCACTTCTTTACCATGGGTGCTGGTGCGAACGTTAACGCGTTCTTCGGTATCATGACCATGGTTATTGCGATTCCTACTGGTGTGAAAATCTTCTCTTGGTTATTCACCATGTATAAAGGTCGCATCACCTTTACTACTCCAATGTTATGGACGCTTGGCTTCCTTATTACATTTGGTATCGGTGGTTTAACTGGTGTACTTATGGCTGTTCCACCTGCGGACTTCCTTGTACATAACTCATTATTCTTGATCGCTCACTTCCATAACGTAATTATCGGTGGTGTGGTGTTTGGTATGTTTGCCGGCATCATTTACTACTGGCCAAAAATGTTTGGTTGGAAGCTCAATGAAGCATGGGGTAAAGCTGCGTTCTGGTTCTGGTTCTTCGGTTTCTATTTTGCATTCATGCCACTTTATATCCTTGGTTTCATGGGTATGACTCGTCGTTTGAATACATATGACAACCCAGAATGGGATCCTTACCTTGCAATTGCATTATTTGGTGCTGTTCTCGTTGCGATTGGTATTGCATGTTTCTTAATGCAAATCATTGTTGGTTTCTTACAACGCAAAGACAACATGGACCTTACAGGCGATCCATGGGATGCACGTACGCTTGAATGGGCGACTTCTTCCCCTGCTCCGTTCTATAACTTTGCGCATGAACCAGATGCAAGCGGTATTGACCGTTTCTGGACTGACAAAGAAAATGGTGTAGCATACGCACGTAACACTAAATATGAAGACATCCACATGCCGACTGATCGTGCTGCTGGTTTTGTCATTGCAATGTTCATTACTCTTCTTGGCTTTGCACTCATCTGGCATATTTGGTGGCTCGTTGTTGTTTCATTCGTTTCAGCTGTTGTTAGCTTGATCGTAAGCTCATTCACTAAGAATGTTGATTACTACGTTCCTGCTGCTGAAGTTGAGCGTATTGAAAACGAACGCTATGCTTTACTTGAAAAACACTTGAAGAAGGACTAAGGAAATGGCTGAAGTACTTCATCACGACAACCACGGCCACGATGGTCATCATGAGCATGATGATACTGACTTAACGGTCTTTGGTTTCTGGACATACTTGATGAGTGACTTGATTCTTTTCGGATCACTCTTCATTGCGTTCGCTGTATTAAGCAGTCATATTCCACCAGGAACTCCAAGTGCATATGACCTGTTCCATGATTCGTTAGGCTACGTGTTAACTGAAACATTTGCCTTATTGATTTCATCGGTAACTTTCGGTTTTGCTGTACTTGCATCTTATAAAAAGAATGTAAATCAAGTGATCACTTGGTTATTTATTACATTCCTTTTTGGTGCAACGTTCATTGGAATGGAGCTTTATGAGTTCCATCACCTTGTAGAAGAAGGTCATGGTCCAACTCACAGTGCATTCTTATCATCGTTCTTTACTTTGGTTGGTACACACGGTATCCACGTAACTTCTGGTTTAGTGTGGATGTTGGTATTGATGTATCAAATCAAAACTAAAGGTTTGACATTACCGAATACACGTCGTCTAGCTTGCTTAAGCTTGTTCTGGCACTTCCTTGACATCGTTTGGATCTGTGTATTCAGCGTCGTTTACTTACTGGGAGTTCTCTAATGAGTAGTCATGACCATAATGCTGCAGGTGCGTCACACGGTAACTTTAAGCAATACACTGTTGGATTTATCCTTTCTGTTATCCTCACCATCATCCCGTTCGGGATGGTGATGGCGGGTGGTTTCAGTCGTGGCATCTTAGTTACAGTAATTGCTATCGCTGCTGTTGCTCAGGTTCTTGTACAACTTGTGTACTTCCTACACATGAATACATCATCTGAACAACGCTGGAATATGATTGCATTCATCTACACAATCTTATGTATCGCTGTGCTTTTAATCGGTTCTGTGTGGATTATGAATTACCTTCACTACAATATGATGATCTAAACTGATTGTCATGTTGAAAAAATATTTATTCCTGACTAAACCAGGAATTCTCTTCGGTAATTTCATTACCACCTTGGGCGGCTTTTTCTTAGCCGCCCAAGGCTCTATAGACATCTTATTATTACTACTCACCTTACTTGGAACAACTTTAGTTGTCGCTTCTGGTTGTGTTGTAAATAATGTGATAGACCAAGACATCGACACAAAAATGCAGCGCACGCAAAACCGTGCATTAGTCAAAAAAACCATCTCTCCTACTGTTGCACTTATATATGCATTTGTTCTTGGACTTATCGGTTTTAGTATTTTGTGGTTCGGTGTAAATGCTTACGCTTTCTTGTTTGCAATGATTGGTTTTGTTGTCTATGTCGGTTTTTATAGTTTGTGGACAAAACGCACCTCAATCCATCAAACCGTCATTGGTAGTATTTCCGGAGCGAGCCCTCCTGTTATTGGTTATACAGCAGTAACTCATCATTTTGATGTAGCCGCTTTACTTTTGTTTTTAGCTTACGCGCTATGGCAAATGCCACATTCATGGGCAATTGCTATTTATCGTTTTGACGATTACAAAAATGCGGGAATCCCCATTCTGCCTGTTGCACGTTCTATTTATCGCACGAAAGTAGAGTGTGTCATTTATATTGTGTTGTTTGCAGCCGTATTGAATGGTTTATATTGTTTTGGCTATACCAATATATTTTTTCTAGTAACTTTTAATGCATTAACAGCATATTGGTTCTATTTATCAATTATTGGCTTTAAAGCTGAAAATGACCAACTTTGGGCTAAACGTTTTTTCCTTTACTCGGTCATATTAATTACCCTGTTAAGTTTGAGCTTTAGCTTTACCTATCAATCCCCTGCTCCAAATCTTCCTCTCTTTTAAATAAGGGAGGATTTCCTCCTCGATATTAAAGAAGTTTTACTTTTCTCATCAAAAGATTTGTTTTTAGTCGAACTTTTACTTATAATTCAGCCTTCGCAAATTTTGCGACATAACTTTCAAGTTATGACTCCTTGCTTCTAATTTTTTATTTATTAGGGGCTGTTTAAACCGTAAGGAGCTGACAATGCGTCATTACGAAATCGTACTTTTAGTACACCCAGATCAAAGCGATCAAGTTGTAGGTATGGTTGAACGCTATATCTCTCAGATCAAAGAAGCTGAAGGTCAAATTCACCGTTTAGAAGATTGGGGCCGTCGTCAATTGGCTTACCCAATTAACAAAATTCACAAAGCGCACTACATTCTTATGAATGTTGAGTGTGGTCAAACTACACTTGATGAGTTAGAAGAATTGTTCCGTTATAATGACGCGATCATTCGTAACCTTATCATTCGTCGTGAACACGCAATCACTGAAGAGTCATTGCTTGCTAAAAGTGCTGAAGAAAAGCGTGCGCGTAAAGCTCAACGTGAAGAAGCACAGCAAGTTGCTCAAGACGCTGAATAAGGAGAACATCAATGGCACGTTTTTACCGTCGTCGCAAGTTCTGCCGCTTTACAGCTGAGAATGTTGTGTACATCGACTACAAAGATATCGATACTTTAAAACAGTACATCACTGAAAACGGCAAGATTGTTCCTAGCCGTATCACTGGTACTAAAGCTCGTTATCAACGTCAATTAGCTCTTGCTATCAAGCAAGCTCGCTACTTGTCTTTGATTCCGTACACTGACAACCATAAGTGAGGTGATCTGTGGACGTTATCTTATTACAACGCATTAAGAACCTTGGTAAATTAGGCGATAAAGTATCAGTTAAAGCTGGTTACGGCCGTAACTTCCTTATCCCTCAAGGTAAAGCAGTTGCAGCTACTGAAGCTAACACTGCTGCTTTCGAAGCTCGTCGCGCTGAACTTGAAAAGCAAGAAGCTGAAATTTTAGCTGCTGCTCAAGCACGTGCTGAACAATTGAATGAAGTTAACATCGTTATCACTGCTAAAGCTGGTGACGAAGGTAAACTCTTCGGTTCTATCGGTACTCGTGACATCGCTGACGCTTTAACGAATGCTGGTCTTACAGTTGACCGTGCAGAAGTTCGTTTACCGAATGGCGCGCTTCGTCACACTGGTGAATTCAACATCGCAATCCAATTGCACCATGATGTTGTTGCAGAAGTTCTCGTTACTATCGTATCTGAGTAATTTCTCATCAAAAAAAGAGCATGCTTCTGCATGCTCTTTTTTTATGTGCCCTATTTTTAAAATAAGATATATTAATTCCTGATCAGTTCTTTAGTTTAATTGGTTTTTTAATTAGGTAGTTTATTTCATTTTGTTTTAAGATAGTTCTCGGCCTTACAGGCTATTTGCGTACATCTTTCTTTATCATCAGGTCTAATTATGTCTCAGGCGAATGCCACTTCTTTAACTCTTTCATCTCCAACAGAAAATAAGACGAGTGAATCAGGCCAACTTAAAGAGTTTCGCACTCCCCCACACAATTTAGCCATTGAACAGGCTGTTCTTGCAGCCTTAATGACAGTTGCCGAATCTTTTGAACAAGTCAGCGACTTATTAAAAGAAAATGATTTTTATGCAACACGTCACAAATATATCTATCGTGCCATTGAGAAACTAGCACAAGAAAACTCTCCTTATGATGCTGTATTAGTAAGTGACTGGCTCTTAAAACAAAATTTACTCGATGCAATTGGTGGCGAAGAATATTTAATGCAGCTTATGGCTGATTCACCATCAAGTTTCTATAACTTAGAAACGTATGCCAGTAAAATTAAAGAATTCTCTACGCTTCGCAGCATGATTAAAGTTAGTACTGAAATTTTACAAAATGCTTATGACACAAAAGGTCGTGGTGTTAGCGAAATTCTAGACTTGGCCGAAACAAGTATTTTCTCTTTAGCAGAACAGCACAATAACAATAAAAAGGATGCAGGTCCTAAATCTATTAGCTCTGTTACCGCCGATGTAATTAGTAAACTTGATGAGCTCTCAAAACTCGATGGCAATATTACAGGTTTAACCACAGGCTTCTTAGAACTTGATAATAAAACATCTGGTATGCAGCCTGGTGACTTAATTATTGTTGCTGCACGTCCATCGATGGGTAAAACTACTTTTGCCATGAATTTGGTTGAAAGTGTTTTGCAATATAACAAGCTACCCGCTCTGGTTTTCTCTATGGAGATGCCAGCAGATTCGATTGCGATGCGTCTTATTTCTGCAATGGGTAAAGTTCACCAAGGACATTTACGTTCGGGGAACTTAGATGCAGATGAATGGACCAAAGTGACTGGTACCATTTTACAACTTCAACAAATGCATTTGTATATTGATGACTCATCTGCCCTACCTCCAACGGAACTTCGTGCCCGTGCTCGACGCGTTGCCAAAATGCATGATGGCAAAATTGGTTGTATCATGGTCGATTACTTGCAGCTTATGAAAGTTCCTGGCATGGGTGATAACCGTGTAGGTGAGATTTCAGAAATTTCACGTAGCTTGAAAGCATTAGCAAAGGAAATGCAATGCCCAGTTATCGCACTTTCCCAGCTCAACCGAAGTCTGGAAAACCGTCCAAATAAACGCCCAGTAATGTCCGACTTACGTGAATCTGGTGCGATCGAGCAGGATGCCGACTTAATTATGTTTATTTACCGTGATGAGGTTTATAACAAAGAGTCGAAAGAAGCTGGTACTGCGGAAATTATTATTGGTAAGCAACGTAACGGTCCAATTGGTTCAGTTCGACTTGCCTTTGAAGGTCAATATACTCGATTTAGTAATCTCTCTCCTGAGTATTACAGCCAATATGATGATGAAGAATAAACGCTATCTCTAGCCCAAAGGAGTAAATGAGGGTGCGCCAAGCAACAGTTTATATTGATCGCAATGCGCTTCAATATAATTTAAACCGTGTCAAACAACTCGCAGCAAATTCAAAAATTGTAAGTATGGTGAAAGCTAATGCTTATGGACATGGAATCAAAGACTGTTTAGCAGCCTTAAATGCCTCAGATGCCTTTGGTGTCGCCTGCCTACAAGAAGGTTTAGAAATTCGTGAACTCGGATTTCAACAACCTGTTACTTTAATTGAAGGGGTATTTTCTGAAGATGAAATGCCAATTGCAATTGAACAAAAATTTGAATGTGTAATTCACCATCAACAACAATTTGAATGGTTAATTAAACATAAGCAAAAATATATCGCTCAAGGTTTAAAAGTCTGGGTTAAGCTTAATAGCGGGATGAATCGTTTAGGTTTTAAAGTTACTGAAATTATTGAAGTTATTAAAACTTTAAAAGCCGAAGGTTTTACCTGTGTGCTGGCAATGCATTTCGCCAATGCAGATGTAGACCACCCGCTTAACGAACAACAAAAGCAACAATTTTTACAAGTTAAACAAGCTTGTGAACCAGTTTTAGCATCTTGCTGTAACTCTGCTGCTATTTATAAATGGCCAGAATTACATTTTGATTATGTTCGTCCGGGTATTATGCTTTACGGCGCTTCACCTTTTGCAGATAAAACAGTCCATGATCTTGACTTAAAACCAGTCATGACTTTTTCAGCAGAAGTCATTGCACTAAACCATATTCAAACTGATGAACATGTCGGTTATGGCTCCACTTTTTGCGCAAAGCAAGCAATGGATATCGCGATTGTTTCTATAGGTTATGGTGATGGTTATCCACGAGCTTATATTAAACAAAATTATGTCGCTATTGATAAACAGCTCTGTGCAGTTGTAGGTCGAGTAAGTATGGATATGCTTGCTATCGACGTGACAGGTATGCAAGTAAAATTAGGTACGCCAATCGAACTTTGGGGTGCACACCGTTTAGTGGATGATGTTGCGGATGCAAACGGAACAATAGGATATGAATTACTCTGTCGCCTAAGCAATCGCCCCTCTCGTAAAAGCAGTTAAATAATAAAATATAAAAAAATCCAAGCATGCTTGGATTTTTTTATTTATGTATTCAAAATTTTATCGCCAGTAGTCATCAGTCGGTTTTGGCATTTCCTGTAAGCCACGGCGTAGAGTATCCGACCATTGCCGACTGATTTGTGAAAAATAAGGATCATCTTCTGTAATTCGTTTTCCCATCGGAATTACAAAGCTATCTTTCATATAAATCAACGCATCTAGTGGTAAACCGACAGAAACATTTGAACGTAAAGTTGAATCAAAAGAAATTAAGCTACAACGTAATGCATCATCTAATGGCATTGCATAATATAAAGCCCGGTCCAGAATCGGTTTGCCATATTTACTTTCACCAATTTGAAAATAAGGCGTATCCGTCGTTGCGCAAATAAAATTGCCTTGTGGATAGACATTATAAAGTTGCATGTCACCACCTTTAATCTGTCCACCCACCAAAATACTACAGGCATAATTCATTTGTTCTTGGGTGTCCGAACTAATATCCTCTAAAACTGCTTTTAAAGTTTTACCAATCAGTTCTGCTGCCTCAAACATCGTATTAACACTATATAAATTAGGCTCTTGCTGTAAAGTAAGCGCATTTTGCAAATGACCTATAACAGCTTGTGTTGTGGCCAAATTACCGGCTGTTTGCAAAGCAATAAAACGTTCTCCGGTAACGCCGAAAGTATGCAATTTTCGGAACACAGAAATATGGTCAACTCCTGCATTAGTCCTCGTGTCACTAATAAACACTAAACCTTGTTCCAATCTTAGCGCACAACAATAAGTCATTTCATTCTCTTTACATTCAACATGCCAACACTTGAACCACAGACATCATGTTCTCAACTCCACCTTGCTCTCTTACACCACGAATAGGTGCCACATCGAGATAGTCACGGCCAACTGCAAGGTAGATATGATGTTTGGGTGTAAACAACTGATTGCTTACATCAAAACAATACCACTGATTTTCTACAAATACTTCCGCCCAAGCGTGACTGGCAAGGTGCGGATAGTTTTGATCAAATAGATAACCAGAGACATAACGTGCTGGTAATTGTAGCGCACGACACATTGCAATTAAAACATGAGCATGATCTTGGCATACACCTTCTCCAGCATGAAAGGCTTCAGTTGCAGTTGTCTGAACTGAAGTACTTTCAGGCTGATAAAGTATTTTCTGCAAAATATATTCACTTAATAATGCGATATGCTGTCGATCTTTGACTAATACAATATTTCTAGCAAAATCCAACATTTCTGAATCACATCGGGTTGCACCTGTCATCTGCAAAAACAAATTTGTAGGTGTAGATAAATTTACACAACCCAGCTCTACATCTTGAAGCTCAACAATCCCTTGAGCCATGAATGTAAGATGTTGGTATTGATAGCGCTGACTAGCCGTCATCCAGACATTGTTAAATATGTCCCTTTTAATCGTTTTGTCACCCGGCACGCTAATTGCCCAATTCATAACATGTTGATGCGGCGATGTTTGAGGCATCATTTTAATATACTGAATACTGTTTTGAGCAGTTTCCGTATAGCTATAATGCGTTTGATGATTAACCATCAATTTCATAATTAGACCTCAAACATATTTTCCAACTGCTGCGTAAAAGTATAATAAGCGTCCCACGTAAGTTGCTGCTTCAGCATTTGCCAATTTTGATCTATATTCCACCCTAAATCAGCAAGCCGCTTCACCAAAATATCTAGCTCCAACACCAGAGCAGATAAATCTTGCCCAAAACGTAACTCAATATCAAATTGCTCTATTTTTTGACCTAAATGCAGAAATAAACAAACATCTTCATTTTCCGCTTCTAGTATTTGAGTACATTGTTCAACTGCATTTCTCAAGATTTCAGGTTGAGCTTCAAGCGTGTTAATAACATGATTTAATTCTGCATAAGCCTTTGATGACAATATACCTCTTAGTTCCTGAATATTATCTTTAGCAATAATGAACTGGTTCAGTAATGAAAATGTTTGCTTCTTGTCTAACATATAGTGATTTAGTAATTCAGCATTTTCTATGACCAAACCAAATGCTGCTGCAAATTTTGTTGCTTTCTCATCTTGTGTAAAGGGTAAATGAGAGGCTGCGAATTTAACTCGCATTAAATATCGACCCAACCAATATATTTGATGCGCACTCGAATTGAGTAAAACCATAGAGTTCCTCTTTAACCCACAATCAGGAATGTAATGTTTCGACAACCCATGTATCTTTTATACCGCCACCTTGGGACGAATTTACGACTAGAGAGCCAGCCTGCATTGCCACACGTGTTAAGCCACCCGGTACTATTTCTGTACGATAAGGTGAGCTCAATACAAATGGACGCAAATCAATGTGACGTTCAGCCACCCCTCCTGTCGTTAAAGTCGGAGCAACAGATAAAGCTAAGGTAGGTTGTGCAATGTACATATGAGGCGTGGCGATCAATTTTTTCCTAAAGTCATCAATTTCACACGAACTGGCTTTAGGCCCAATTAACATGCCATAACCACCTGAACCCTGTGCTTCTTTAACAACCAATTGATCTAAATTAGACAGCACATAATCTAAATGTTCATCTTTACGGCACTGATAAGTAGGTACATTTTTTAAAATTGGAGTTTCACCCAAATAGTATTGGATCATTTGGTCTACGTAAGGATAAATAGATTTATCATCAGCTACCCCTGTTCCAGGTGCATTTGCAATCACAACATTTTTTTGCAAATAAGCAGACATAAGTCCTGCTACGCCTAAAGCACTGTCTGGTCGAAATGCTAAAGGATCTAGAAAATCGTCATCTAAACGACGGTAAATTACATCTACTTTTTGACGCCCGCGAATAGTTTTGACAAAAACTTGATCATTTTCTACAAATAAATCCCGATTTGTAACCAGCGGCACATCCATTTCACGTGCCAGAAAAGCATGCTCATAAAAAGCACTGTTAAAACGTCCCGGTGTTAGTACCACCACAAAAGGCTGGTCCGCAGGTGAGTTCTCCTGCAATATTTCTTTTAAAAGTTTTGGATAATGCTCAATTCCCTGTAAATTATTGGCTGCACATAGCTCCGGCATCAATTGTTGGCTAATGTTTCGGCTTTCGATCATATAAGACACACCAGAAGGTGTTCTTAAATTATCCTCCAATACAAAAAACTCTCCCTCACCATCACGGATAATATCAATTCCGCTAATTTGTGAATAAATTTTACCTTTCAAAGCATGTTTGAGCATATGGGGTTGGAAAGCCTCATTCCCCATGATTTGATCTTCGGGAATCAGTTGTTCTTTTAAAATATGTTGTCCATGATAAATATCATCTAGGAAATAATTTAATGCTTTAACGCGCTGCGCACAGCCCGAAGCTATTTTCTCCCACTGTTTTTTTTCAATTATCCGTGGAATTAAATCAAAAGGAATCGTTCGCTCTGTACCTTCTTTATCACCGTATACGTTAAAAGTAATTCCATGATAAAGAAAATGCTGCTTCGCTTGAGCATTTAATTCTTTTAACTCATCTAAAGTACGAATACTCAACCATTGTTCAATTTTTTTAGAAGCCGCTCCATTTGATGTCACATCATCCAGCATCTCATTAAAAAACTCTGATTTTAGCTGTTCAAATAAATTGGTTTGTACGGAAATATGTTCTAAAAAAGAGGTTGGGTCAATGAGTGCCGTAGTTGTCTGCTCTTGTATAAAAAAATCATTATCTATATGTAATTCATGCTCTTGTTCTGACATAATCACCTCGTCTTATCATTTATCTATATTTCATTTTTAAATAAGCAATTTCAGTGCCACTTATATGTTTAATATTTTTACGGTGTTTTGTTATAGCTTTCTTCTTCTAAATCTTAACATCGATTGTAAAAGGTTCAGTAAACCGAATCTGACAAACTTGCTAAATGTGTAAAGATTTTTTATTGTGTTGACACCAAAGCAATTGGATATAGATGTATTACGCTTATGTCTGTAATAGAAAAAGAAACTTCGAATAGTTTATATCGCCAATGGCAGATCTTGTCGCGCCTTCCAACCGGTAAATGGATCGGAACACGGGAATTACAAGAAATGCTTGAACGTGAAGGTATTGATATCAGTTTAAGGACTATTCAGCGTGATTTAAATCAAATTGCTCAGCGCTTTCCGATTGAAAGCAATAAGGCCGTACCTCAGGGCTGGCGGTGGCAATCCGATGCGCCTATTCAGAGCTTACCTCACATGACGAGCTCTCAGGCAGTAACCTTTATGATGGTTGAGGAGCATCTTAAACACTTGCTTCCACCTAGTCTTCTTGATGAGATGGGACCGTGGTTTGATTTAGCTAAACGCAGCCTCTCTACACAAAATAATGTGAGACAGTGGATTAACCGAGTACGCATCGTACCAGCAAGCCAACCTCTTATCCCACCTGTAGTCGACCGTGCTGCTCAACAAGCAATTTATGAAGGTCTACTCCAAGATAAACAAATTGAATGTGTTTATCAGGCTCGAGTAAATCAAGGTGAAGATAAAACTTATGTTTTAAACCCTTTGGCCTTGGTACAAAAAGGTGCAGTAATTTATTTGATTTGCACACGGCATGACAAAACTGAAGTTCAAACGTTTGCCTTGCACCGTTTTAAATCAGCAAAAGTCTTAGATAGTCGAGCACTACATCCTGTCAATTTTGATATTGATCATTATATTGATTCAGGTGCTTTAGGCTTTAGAGTGGACTACAAACAGCCAACTGAGTCAATCCAGCTCACATTAACTATGACAGAGCAAACTGCTCGAACTTTCTATGAAAGTCAGTTAAGTAAAGACCAAACTATCATTCCACTTGAAGAAAATATTGTAGAAGTTACCGCAACAGTACCTTTTACATCTCAACTGGTGTGGTGGCTACGTAGTTTTGGCAAAAAATTACTGCATATCGAACCAATTCAAGTACACAACGCTGTACGAGAAATTGAATCTGAGAATAAATAGATATAAAAAAGAGAACCATAAGGTTCTCTTTAGATTTTGAATTATAATTTTCTTAATTTTATATTGTCTCTTATATTTATAGTTGTTTCAGATCAGCCTGTTCTCCCCCTACAAAACTGATCTGCTCTTTCTTTTGCGCTATTTTGAACATGAACATTGGCATGCCATTTCATATCCATTGTAGCGAATTGATTTCATTGTCATGGTTAAAGCCCTCTTGTTTGAACGTGAATTTAATATAACTGGCTACCTGAAATATGTGAAATAAGAAAAAAAGGAAGCAAAATCTATTTTCTTCCTTAGGAAGTTTCCATATATTTTTTGAACAGAAAATAAAAAAGCCCAGTCTTAACTGGGCTTTTTGTACACTTAAATGATTAAGCTGTTTTCTTAATCATATTGTTTTTACGAATTGTGATCATTACAAGCTGAACAGCTGCTGGTGTAACACCAGGAATACGGCTTGCTTGAGCTAATGTTTCCGGAAGAACTGTTTTTAATTTCTGGGTAATTTCACGAGACAAACCAGACACTACATCATAATCAAAATCGGTAGGAATTTTAGTTTCTTCAAGACGCTTTAACTGTGCCACATCTTCATGCTGACGGTTAATATAACCTTCGTATTTCACAGCAATCTCGATTTGCTCACCCACCTGCTCAGAAACTTCAGAACCCGTAAGTTCTGCAATTTGACCAAAGCTAATATTAGGGCGTTTAAGCAAATCAATTGCGCTACATTCTTTACTTAAGTCAGCACCCGTCATTTCAACGAATTTTTTACCCATAGGGTTATTTGGTGCTGCCCACAAATGTTGTAAACGAGAGGTTTCACGCTCAACCGCTTCCATTTTTTCACAATAAGCAGCCCAACGAACATCATCAACCAAACCAAGTTCACGACCAACAGTCGTTAAACGCTGATCTGCATTGTCTTCACGTAGCATCAAACGGTATTCCGCACGTGAGGTAAACATACGGTACGGTTCTTTGGTTCCTAAAGTGATGAGGTCATCAACCAATACACCCATGTAAGCTTGGTCACGCTTAGGTGTCCACTCTTCTTGCTCCCAAGCACGGCGCGCAGCATTTAAGCCAGCAAGTAAACCTTGAGCACCTGCTTCTTCATAACCTGTCGTACCATTAATTTGGCCAGCAAAATATAGACCATTGATCGCTTTAGTTTCGAGGGTGAATTTCAAAGCTTGCGGATTGAAATAATCGTATTCAATCGCATAGCCTGGACGCAAAATATGCGCATTTTCCATACCACGAATAGAGCGAACAAGCTCAAACTGCACATCAAATGGAAGCGAAGTCGAAATGCCATTTGGATAAAGCTCGTGTGTATCTAAACCTTCTGGTTCCAAAAATACTTGATGCGAGTCTTTATCAGCGAAACGGTGAATTTTATCTTCGATTGATGGGCAGTAACGTGGCCCAACACCTTCAATAACACCGGTATACATTGGTGAACGATCTAAACCACCACGAATAATGTCATGGGTTTTTTCATTCGTATGCGTGATATAACAATTTACTTGTTCTGGGTGCATAGAAGCATCACCCATGAATGACATGACTGGAGACGGGAAATCACCCGGCTGCGGAATCATGACTGAAAAATCAACCGAACGTGCATCAATACGTGGTGGAGTACCAGTTTTTAAGCGACCGACAGGTAGTTTTAATTCACGTAAACGTTGAGCAAGTGCAATAGAAGGTGGATCACCCGCACGACCACCGCTTGATTTTTCTAAACCAACATGGATTACACCACCTAGGAATGTACCTGTAGTCAACACAACAGTTTTAGCATCAAAGCGAATACCCATTTGGGTAACTACACCTTTAACTGTATCACCTTCAACAATCAGGTCATCAGCTGCTTGCTGGAAAATATCAAGATTTGCTTGATTTTCCAAAGTATCGCGGATGGCAGCTTTATAGCGCACACGGTCAGCTTGAGCACGTGTTGCACGCACTGCTGCACCTTTGCGTGAGTTTAAAATACGGAACTGAATACCACCTTTATCGGCAGCTAAAGCCATTGCGCCACCAAGTGCATCAATTTCACGTACTAAATGCGACTTACCAATACCACCGATTGCTGGGTTACAACTCATTTGGCCCAAAGTCTCAATGTTATGGGTCAAAAGCAAAGTCTGTCGTCCCATACGCGCAGCAGCAAGGGCCGCTTCCGTACCTGCGTGACCGCCGCCGATAACAATAACATCATAAACTTTAGGGTAGTGCATGAGTACAAAACACCAGAAAAAAAAGACGGAACATTATAGCAAAATTATCTGCTTATTGATGTACATAATTACAAAATTGTCTCTACACGGTTTACGGTACTCCACATGTTTTGACATTTTGTTGCATGAATTCAATACAAAGTGAATGTTTTTAAGAATTTTTCATCTTAGAATAAAAAATGTACAGCACTTCTACGACTTTAAAATTAACGCAACGAGAAGGAACACAAAATGAAAACGACTATGTTAAAAATCTTAACCGCATCTCTCCTTTGTTTTTCAGGCGTAACGTTTACCCACGCTGCGACGAATCATACGGCTAAATCGACACATACGGCTAAATCGAGTAAAACAGCTAGTCATACTGCAGATTCGAGCAAATCAGTTGCGCAAAAAGAACTTAGAGCCTGTGTAAAAAAACAGCAAGGTGAATGGGTGTCTTATAGCCATAATGGTGTAACCTTTAATGGTACTTGTGAACCAAACGAAAATGGCAAACTACAATTTAAAGCCCCTGCTCCTTAAGCGGTTTTGACATAAGGTAGAGAAGAAGTCATTTATTTCCCGCCACATCTCATCAGTATTTTCAAAGACGGCTCATTAAAGATGAGCCGCTTTCTTTTTTAAAATGGTCTAGTCCGCTACAATACGCCTTTAAATAAAATTTTTAGGTCCTTTTCGTGAAGTGGTTACAAATACACATTACCGTTGATCAAGAACAAGTTGAGTTCACAGAAACACTTTTAATGTCTCTAGGTGCGGTAAGCGTAACTCTGGATGATGCTGAAGATCAGGCTTTACTTGAACCATTACCAGGTGAAACACCTTTATGGAACAAAGTAATCGTGACAGGCATCTATCAACAAGACGAACAAGACCCAATTGATGTCGACACTTTAGAAGCTTTCTTAAAAGCTCAACTTCCAGATGCTCCTATACGTCACGAAGAACTTGAAGACCAAGTATGGGAACGCGCATGGATGGATTATTATGAACCAATCCAAATTGGGGAAAAGTTCTGGATCGTACCTGAATGGCTAGAGCCACCAGAAGCAGATGCAACTAATATTAAGTTAGATCCAGGTCTTGCGTTTGGTACAGGTAACCATGCAAGTACCTTCTTATGCTTACAATGGCTAGGTAAAACTGACGTTAAAGATAAGATCGTGATTGATTATGGTTGTGGTTCAGGCATTTTAGGTGTAGCCGCTTTATTATTAGGTGCTAAAAAAGTATATGCCACAGATATTGACCCTCAAGCTGTTTTAGCAACAAAACAAAATGCTGAACTTAATGGGGTATTAGACGGACTATATGTAGGCCTTCCTGAAGAGTTCGATCAAGAGTTCAAACCTCAACAAGCAGATGTTCTAGTTGCAAATATTTTGGCTGGTCCATTAATGGCACTTGCGCCAGAGTTTGCAAATTTAATTAAATCTGAGGGTGAGTTCGCACTCGCAGGTGTAATTGAAGAGCAAGTTGCTGATGTTTCAGGTGTTTATTCTGAATTTTTTGATATATTAGATGTCGAAAAGCGCGAAGAGAACTGGTGTCGCATTTCAGGAAAACGTAAAACAATAAATTGAGACTTTTAACTCATGAATGAAAAACAAACCCGCTGCCCTAAGTGTTTAACAGTTTATAAAGTATCTCTTACTCAATTGACTGTTGCTCAGGGTATGGTTTGTTGCCCTAAATGTGATTCGAGCTTTAATGCACTCACCCATCTGATTAATATTGAAAACCCTGTCATAGTTAACTCATCTACATTAGCCAATGGTTCAATGCAAACGAGATATATGACACATTCGCACGTATTAGATATCTTCGATCAAAAAGTTGAAAATTCGAATATTGATCTTTTAACCTATCTCAACAACTTAAATTATTTTCATAACGAACCTATTAACGCCCTACCAAATCTTAATTTAGCTGAACAAACTTCCTCACAAGAACAAGACAATAATAAAAAGCATAGTTGGCTGTACTACACGCTCTGGAGTTCTGCTAACCTTATTTTAATTTTAGTTTTTACTTTTCAAATTCTCTGGTTTAATCCTAAGCTCATGCATGCAAGCCCGACCGTTAGCCATGCGTTTAATTATGTTTGCGGAATAATGCACTGCAATAAGTCAGCCGAACAATATCAACTTATTTATATAGAAAAGTTAAAACTCCGTAAAGTTGATACAAGTCATACTCAATTCTCAGGCATATTGCTTAATCAAAATGATAAAAGTATTGAACTTCCCAACCTAAAGTTGAGTTTTTCAACAGAGCCAAACAAAACAGAAGAAATTATATTGACTCCTCAACAATATCTTGTTGAAAACTTACGAGGTATTCAACGCATTCCCTCTGATACTCCTTTCCGATTCCAATTTGAGCTAAACAAAAGCAAAAAAAGCCTATTAAATTATCGATTAGAAATTGTCCACCCCTAAAATGTAAAAAAAGTGAAAAAAAAATAAAAAAAAATGCAGTTAATTTGCTCACTTTTTCCTAGACAATGGTATGATACGCGCCACGAAAGCTTTGACTCATATACTCCTCGCTCTCAATCCAAAAAAAATACTGTTAAGCATGTGTGCTTTTCTACTTTAAGCACATAGCCTAACTTTTTTTGTTTTTGAGGGAGCTGTAACAAATATTTAACTATTGTTACGCTTATTTTTTATTCAATACGAAGAAATATGGCAAGCTAATTGTTCTTATGTTTTAGAGTCACTGTTTTAGGATCTAAAACAGGACTCCGTATTTTTAGACCACATTTATATACTACTTTATCCAAGTTAGTATTTGATTTTCGGATTAACTCGCATGAATAGCAAATCTCCTATTTTTACTGCACAATCTGATGTTGCTCTTCGCATCCACGTGGATCGCGCAGTTCGTCATTATTTTGCACAATTGCAAGGTGAGCAACCATCTCAGGTATATGACATGGTGCTAGCAGAAATGGAGAAACCTCTTTTATCTGTAGTTCTTGAATATACACGTGGTAATCAAACCCGTGCTGCAGAGATTCTTGGACTCAACCGTGGCACTTTACGTAAAAAGTTAAAAGCTCACGGTTTAATGAGTGAATAAATGATAAAATGCTCACGACTTCGTGGGCATTTTTTTATGCTTATTGGTTTTAATCCGTAGACTTGAAATTGTTGAATTAAACATCATGACTATTAAACGTGCTTTGATTTCTGTATCTGATAAGACAGGAATTGTCGAATTTGCTCAAAACCTTGCAGCTTTAGGGGTAGAATTATTATCTACAGGCGGCACATACAAGTTGCTTAAAGATAATAACATCGCAGTTGTTGAAGTATCTGAACATACTGGTTTCCCTGAAATGATGGATGGTCGTGTTAAGACATTACATCCAAAAATTCATGGCGGTATTCTTGCTCGTCGTGGCTTAGACGAAGCAGTAATGGAAGAACACAACATTGATCCGATTGATCTAGTTGTTGTAAACCTTTATCCATTCGCTGCGACAGTTGCAAAACCTGACTGTACTCTTCCTGATGCAATCGAAAATATCGACATCGGTGGTCCTACAATGGTTCGCGCAGCTGCTAAAAACCATGCTTCTGTAGGTATTGTAGTAAATGCTTCAGATTACGACACCGTAATCAATGAATTAAAAACTGCTGGTTCACTTTCTTATGAAACACGTTTTGATTTAGCTGTTAAAGCATTTGAACATACTGCTCAATACGACGGCATGATCGCTTCTTACTTAGGCGCTCGCGTTGGTAAGACCGAAGGTGAAGCTGATTTATTCCCTCGTACGTTCAATACCCAATTGAACAAAGCACAAGATCTACGTTACGGTGAAAACCCACATCAATCTGCTGCATTTTACGTTGAAGCAAATGCAAAAGAAGCATCAGTTTCTACGGCAAAACAGTTACAAGGCAAAGAATTGTCTTATAACAACATTGCTGACACAGATGCTGCACTTGAATGTGTTAAATCATTCGCAAAACCTGCTTGTGTAATTGTAAAACATGCTAACCCTTGTGGTGTTGCTGTTTCTTTAGACGGCATTAAAGCTGCTTACGATTTAGCTTATGCAACAGATCCAGAATCTGCTTTCGGTGGCATTATTGCATTTAACCGTGAGTTAGATGTTGCAACTGCTCAAGCAATCGTTGACCGTCAATTCGTTGAAGTGATTATTGCTCCAAGTATTGCTGATGGTGTGCTTGAAGTTACTGGCGCTAAGAAAAACGTACGTGTTTTAGTATGTGGCGAATTACCTGCAATTGATGCACGTGCACCACAACTTGACTACAAACGCGTTAATGGCGGTTTATTAGTTCAAGATCAAGACTTAGGTATGATTACTAAAGATGATCTTAAAGTAGTAACTAAATGCGCACCAACTGAACAAGAAATTGATGACCTCATCTTTGCTTGGAAAGTTGCGAAATATGTAAAATCAAATGCAATTGTTTATGCGAAAAATCGCCAAACTATTGGTGTTGGTGCAGGTCAAATGAGCCGTGTTAACTCAGCTCGTATTGCTGCCATTAAAGCTGAACATGCTGGTTTGGTTGTTGAAGGTGCAGTAATGGCATCTGATGCATTCTTCCCGTTCCGTGACGGGATTGATAATGCAGCTAAAGCTGGCATTAAATGCATTATTCAACCAGGTGGTTCTATGCGTGATGAAGAAGTAATCGCAGCAGCTGACGAAGCTGGTATTGCAATGGTCTTCACTGGTATGCGCCATTTCCGCCACTAATTTAAATTTAGTCCTCCCTAACCCTCCTTTTATTCAGGAGGGTTTTCCACAATAATGGAGCTAACTCTCCAACTTGAGGGATAGAGGGAGATGAAAAGGATTAAAGTTAAGGAACAAATTAAAAATGAATATTTTAGTTTTAGGTAGTGGTGGTCGTGAACATGCTTTGGCATGGAAAATTGCGCAAGATACCAATGTTACTCAAGTTTTTGTTGCGCCAGGTAATGCTGGAACTGCCACAGAAGACAAATGTGTTAATGTTCAACTTGATATTTTAGACAACTCAGCAATCATTGCTTTTGCTAAAGAAAATAATGTTGATCTTATTATTGTCGGCCCAGAAGCACCATTAGTTAATGGCGTGGTAGATGCTGCACGTGAAGCAGGTTTAAAAATTTGGGGACCTACTCAATATGCAGCGCAGCTTGAAGGCTCAAAAGCATTTGCTAAGCACTTCTTAAAGCGTCACAACATTCCAACTGCTTTCTATGACGTTTTCACTGAAGTAGATGCAGCTAAAGCGTATGTTGAAAAAAATGGTGCTCCAATTGTAATTAAAGCTGATGGTCTTGCTGCTGGTAAAGGCGTAATCGTTGCAATGACCAACGAAGAAGCTTTTGCAGCAATTGATGACATGCTTGCTGGCAACAAATTTGGTGATGCTGGTTCACGAGTTGTGATTGAACAGTTCCTTGCGGGTGAAGAAGCCTCTTTCATTTGTATGATTGATGGTAAAAATATTTTACCAATGGCAACTTCACAAGATCACAAGCGTATTTTTGAAGGCGATCAAGGTCCTAATACCGGTGGTATGGGTGCCTACTCTCCTGCTCCAGTGGTAACTTCTGACATTTTCGAACGCGTTATGACTGAAATCATGCGTCCGACTGTTGATGGTATGGCTGCTGACGGACATGTTTACACTGGTTTCTTATATGCTGGTCTAATGATTGATGAGCAAGGTCAACCACGTGTGATCGAGTTTAACTGTCGTTTTGGCGACCCTGAAACTCAACCGATCATGATGCGTTTAAAATCATCTCTTGTTGAATTGGTAGAAGCTGGTATTGCTGGTAATTTACCAAAAGAAGCTGAATGGGATGAGCGTAAGTCAATCGGTATTGTACTCGCAGCTGAAGGCTATCCTGATAGCGTACGCAAAGGTGATGTAATTTCTGGTATCGGACAATCACCTGAAGATACTAAAATTTTCCATGCAGGCACTGCAACTCGTGAAGATGGTCACATTGTGACTTCTGGTGGTCGAGTTCTTTGCGTAACAGCATTGGGCGACAGCGTTCTTGAAGCACAAATTAATGCGCTAGAAGTATGTGGTCAAGTTACCTTTACTGGTATGCAATATCGTAATGACATTGGCTACCGCGCAATTGCACGTGAAAAAGCTTAAAAAACCTACAAGTTTAAAATGCTAATAAAAAAGCCTCTATATAGAGGCTTTTTTATTACGTATCACGATATAAGAAAATCGTATAAATCTTTAAAATTTTGCTAAAGATATCAACAAATAAAAAGAAGCCCCCTATATCAAGCATACTTTTATTGATATCATTAGCATACGTTGTAACTGTCATCAGACACTGCTGTTTTAATAATTTCCATAAAGACTTGCTCTACACATTATGACTGTAGAGAGTTTTTTAATATTCTAAATTTATGAATGCTCGTTTGGCTACTGTTGGGGATGAACTGTTTGGGGAAACAGTTTTTGTTTATTAAACAATTACCCTCTGTTATAGCCAAAATATGCAAGCAAATTATGGAACCCCAGAAAAAGATCACAGAGTTTAGACTAGTTGTAATTTCAACTCCTCTCTTTTCATATTGATATAGATCAATCTTTATTGTTCTATATCTTAGGACTTTTTTAAATGAAAAAGCTGATCAGCCTTTTTTTAAGCATGTCAGTAGTATTATTGACAGCATGTAGCAAACAAGAAAATGCTCAACAAGCCGAACAAAACAATGATAGTTCCAAAGTACAAAAGGTAGTAATTGCCTCTACAGGTTCAGATGCTGATATTTGGCGTTATATCGCAACTTTACCTGAAACCCAAGCTGCTGGCTTAAAGTTAGAAGTGAAAAACTTCACAGACTCCGTTTCAATGAATACAGCAATTGCAAATAAAGAAGTAGATTTGAACGCATTCCAAGCTTATTCTTATCTTACTGCATTTAATAATTCAAACCCGGATAAGATTGCAGCGGTTTCTACCACTTATATTGAGCCAATGGGGATTTATTCAAGTAAATACAAAAAAATTGAAGAACTTCCTGAAGGTGCAATTATTTCAATCCCGGATGATGCTGCCAGCGAATCTCGTGCGCTACTCTTGTTACAAACTGCTGGCTTAATCAAGCTTAAAGCTGACTTTAATCCTATTCAAGGCAGTCCAATTGATGTTATCGAAAATCCCAAAAAGATCAACATCAAACCAATCAAAATGGAAACTGCATTACGTCTTAAAAATGAATTTGATGCAGTTGTATTAAATAATACCATAGCACTCGAGGGAGGTTTAAACGTACTCAAAGATTCTATGTTCTATGAACCTATTGATCAAATCTCAAAAATTAGTGTCAACGTTCTAGCAACTGCTGAATCACGTAAAAATGATCCTGTCTTGCAAAAAGTTGGTAAGCTTTACCACAATGCAGCTGTTAAAAAATACATTGAAGAACACTTTGGTGGAACAAAAGTTGACGTAGACAAACCAATCAGCTATCTCTCAGAAGCTAAATAGTAATATAATAGCCCAAACGTGAAACAGGCAAATTCTCTTTGCCTGTTTTTTCTTTCCAGCATAGTTTCTGAAGATATGATTCAATTTAAAAACATTTCAAAGCACTATCAGCTCAAAAGTCAAACCATACGCGCACTCGACGAAATCAATTTAGAGATTCCAGAGGGCAGTATTTTTGGCATCATTGGCTATAGTGGTGCAGGTAAAAGTACCTTAATCCGCCTGATCAACCTACTTGAGCGACCAACAGAAGGTCAAATCATTATTAATCAGAAAGATTTCACCGCTTTGGATGCGCGCTCATTACGTCAGGAACGTGCAAGTATTGGAATGATTTTCCAGCACTTCAATTTGCTACAAACCAAGACAGTTGCTGAAAATATTGAAATGCCAATGCGCCTACTGAATTACAATAAGGTAGAACGTGAAAAACGCCTGAATGAGTTATTGGAGTTCATTGATCTTAAGCATAAAAAAGATGCTTACCCAGATGAACTTTCTGGCGGACAAAAGCAGCGTGTCGGTATTGCCCGTGCTTTGGCAAATCATCCAAAAATTCTTTTGTGTGATGAAGCAACTTCTGCTCTAGATCCGCAAACTACCAAATCAGTTTTAGAACTGCTGAAGAAAATTAATCAAGAGCAAAAAATCACGATTGTTATGGTGACCCATGAAATGGATGTCATCGAAACTATTTGTGATCATGTGGCTGTGATGGAAGCAGGTAAAGTCATTGAACAAGGTTCAACGATTGATATCTTTAGTAAACCTCAACATCCAACGACTAAAAACTTCATTCAAACTGTTTTACATCAACAGTTGCCTGTGAACATTTTAAATCAGCTTGAAAACCAGCATCATCATAGTATTTACTGTTTACAGTTTTTAGGACGTTCTGCTCAAGAACCTGTAATTCAGTCACTGATTAAACAATTCGATATTAGCTTAAATATTTTATTTGCCAACATGACTGAAATTAATGGCACAGTCATTGGTCAAATGTTTGTGCAGCTTTTAGGTGATCCTCAGCTAATTAAGCAGGCTATTGAGTTTTTGGAACAAAATGAAGTAGGTGTAGTTCAATCAGGAGATCAAGTATGAGAGATTTAATCGTACAATGGTTAACTGAACTTACTCAACCTTTCTGGCACAGCTCCCTTTCTATTGATCAATTCGTTACAGCTTTGCAAGAAACCTTTAATATGGTTTTCTTCGCACTTTTGTTTGGTGGTATTTGGGGATTTATTCAGGGAATTATTTTATTAGTTACCCGTCCAGATGGCATTTTACCGAATAAAGTGATTTATCATTTACTTAATCCAATTGTAAATGCTTTACGCTCCCTCCCTTTTATTATTTTACTTATTGCAGTGATTCCTCTTACTAAGCTGTTAGTAGGTACTTCAATTGGTACATGGGCAGCTATTGTTCCATTGACTATTTATGTTGGTCCTTATATGGGACGTCTGATTGAAACTTCATTGCTTGAGGTCAATGAAGGAATTATTGAATCTGCTCAAGCAATGGGTGCTACACCTTGGCAAATTATCTATCGCTTTATTTTGCCTGAAGCACGCAGTTCGCTCATTTTAAACCTTACAACAGCGACAATCAGTCTTATCGGTGCAACCGCTATGGCTGGCGCAGTTGGTGCAGGTGGTATTGGTGATTTAGCGATTTCTTATGGTTATCAACGTTTTGATACCAGCGTTGTTATTTTAACAGTCATTATCCTATTACTATTAGTACAGATTGTACAAACGCTAGGAAACTGGCTGGCTAAACTCCGTTAAGTCATCCATACAAAAAAGCTCTCTTCTAGAGGGCTTTTTTTTGTTTTATACAACTCTTTTCTTAAAGATAGTTGAGTACATGGCTCAATACCATTTTCTGGTATGATCAGATTTAGTCATTATTATTCATTTACTCTTTGGATTTAGTTTCAGGATAAAACAATGCGTTATAGAATTCATTTTATTGATGTGCAGAATGCCCTCCAAAACTATATCTGGATTTTAGAAGATACTGAAACCCAAGAAGCTGTAGCAGTTGACCCAACAGAAGCAGAACTAGTCACCCAATTTTGTCAGAAGCATCAGTTAAATTTAAAACAAATTTGGCTTACTCATTGGCATAAAGACCATATAGGTGGTGTTGCTGATTTAACGGCTGCCCAAAATATTACTGTCTATGGTCCACGTGATGAGCTCACAAAGATTCCGGGAATTACCCACCCCTTACAACATGACGATCATCTAAAATTTAATGATTTAAAAGTAGAGATTATTGCAACTCCAGGTCATACCTTAGGGCACATTGTATATTTTATTGAAGAATTAGAAGCTGTATTTTGTGGTGATACTTTGTTTGCAATGGGATGTGGTCGATTATTTGAAGGCACGGCTGAACAAATGTATCACTCACTGAGTCGTCTAGCAGCATTACCAACCAACACAAAAGTTTATTGCACACATGAATACACGCTTTCAAATGCCGAATTTGCTTTAACAGTAGAACCGCATAATCTTGCCTTAGCAGAACGAGCTCAAGAAGTCCGTGAACTACGAAAACAAGGTTTAATCACGCTACCAAGTACGATTGAACTTGAGTTGGCGACCAATCCCTTTCTTCGCGCAGAAAGTGTTGAAGACTTCGCACATATACGTACTCTTAAAGATAATTTCTAAAATTGAGCTTTAAAAAAAGAAGATACGGTTTCATTTTAAGAACTGTATCTTTTTGCTTATTACCTGTTGTCTGTAATTATTTTTTACATTTACTCTGTTTTTTATTTACTCACTATTTTAAAAATCTCGTTGAATTTAT
>NZ_JADWOM010000030.1:0-31759 GCF_016106645.1 Acinetobacter sp. ACIN00229 | reverse complement strand
ATAAATTTATAGTTAATATTTTTTTAATTAGCACCATAAAGTGTCGATAACCAAATGTTTTGAAGTACCCTTATCGCTACCTTTGGATCAACTTCTGATGGACGTCCGAAAACTTCAGAAAGATATCTTTCTTCAAGCCAGATAAGTGCTTTTGCTGTTTCTTCTACATCTAAATTTTTCTTAATTCTACCAGCTTCTTGTTCTTCTTTAATATGTTGAGCAGCAGCGTTAATAAAGTCTTGCACTAAACTCCGATATGCATTGTCCACACGTTCATCGCCTCCTGCTGCTTCTCCGAAAGCTCGTAGTACACGCCCATGCTGCATGTAAACTTCTACCAAACCAACTAAAGTACGGCGCAAATCTTCTTGAGGACTATCACCTTGCAGCCACCTATCTGCAATAGTAAATAATTCTTTCCCAATATTTTCAACAAGGCGTAAGGCCAAGTCATGCTTATCTCGGAAATGTACATAAAATGCTGGACGTTTTAAGCCCGTTCGGCGCATGACCTCATCTACATTGAGTTCACGAAAAGGATGTTCACTTAAAAACTGTTCAGCAGCATTTAATATTTCATTTTCAGAAACTTTAGGGTCGTGTTTGGGTCTACGTCTTGTAGTTGTCATACTATCCAATTTCTCATTGACACGATGTCATTGTAGGTATTAATAAATTATTCGACAAGCATTAATGCACTATTGTGGAACAAATTCTTGGAAAAAAAATAAATAAGAAGATTTTTATACTTAATAACACAATCAGAATTATATATTTTTAAAATCAAACTTTTCAAATATTTAAATAATTATTTAGAAATGCTCAATAACAAAATAAGTATAATTACACTGTGTCATTGACATTGTGTAATTATTGAATTAATAATATTGAACAGCCCCTTTTTATGACGGGGACTTCTTAAATGAAAACATACTGAGCTTAAGTAAGGCGTTTGTTCATCAGTTCCATGGATCAGGGAAAATGAAGATTAATAAATTCATCATCTTAGAAAATCTAACTGATGCTCAATTTACTGAAATTTGTAGAGAGGAATAAGATATGAATACATCAGAACAAGTTACTACTACTGATGTTTTAATCATTGGCGCAGGGATTGCTGGTATTAGCGCAGCGTACCATTTAAAGAAATATCGTCCTAATTCAAGCTTTTTAATTCTAGAAGGCCGAGAAAAAATCGGTGGTACTTGGAGCCTATTCCGTTACCCTGGCATCCGCTCCGATTCAGATATGCAGTCTTTTGCATTTGGTTTTAAGCCTTGGACCGAAAAAAGGACTTTCGGTAGCGCGCAAATGATATGTGATTATTTGCAGGAAACCCTTACTGAAAATGGTATTGACCAACATATTCAATTTAACAGCTATGTAACGAGTGCAGAATTTTCATCAAGTGAAGGCATTTGGACTGTTAAAGTCAAACAAAAAGACCAAAAAAATTTAGTCACCTTACGTTCGCGCTTCCTGCTTATGGGCACAGGTTACTACGATTATAATAATGGTTATTCGCCTGAGTTTCAGGGAAGCGAAGACTTCAAAGGTCAAATCGTTCATCCTCAACACTGGCCAGAAAACCTCAACTATTCAGGCAAAAAAGTTGTCGTAATTGGCAGTGGAGCTACAGCGGTAACCTTAATCCCCGCTATGGCTAAAGATGTTGAACATATCACCATGCTTCAAAGATCACCTAGTTATGTGATTGCGATGCCAAGTGTCGACCCTATTGCACTGGCTTTAAATAAAGTTCTCTCACCTCAACGTGCATATGAAATTATTCGCAAGAAAAATATTGCACTCAGCCGAGGAATGTATAAATTAAGTCGCCGTTTTCCAGATGTGATGCGCCGCCTACTGATTGCAGATGTAAAACGCAGACTGCCTAAAGGTTTTGATGTCGCAACTCATTTCTCGCCAAAATACAATCCATGGGATGAACGCTTATGTGTTGTACCAGATGGAGACATGTTTAAAGCAATTTCTTCGGGCAAAGCTTCTGTTGTGACAGATCATATTGACCGCTTTACTAAAGATGGAATCTTACTGAAGTCAGGTAAAACACTTGAAGCAGATATTATTATTACTGCAACGGGTTTAAACATGCTGGCATTCAGCAAGATTCAACTGACTGTCGATGGTAAGAAAATCGATTATCCAGATACCACCATTTATAAGTCTATGATGCTATCTGATATTCCAAATTTTGCCTTTGCATTTGGTTATACCAACATCGCATGGACCTTAAAAGTAGATCTAGTATGGCGATACTTCTGCCGTCTACTTGACTACATGGATGAGAATAAATACGGAACATTTATGCCAGTGATTGCTAATCAAGACATGAAGCGAGTTCCGTTTGTTGATTTGAGTCCGGGATATGTTCAACGTGGTTTAGCTCAGTTCCCTAAGGCAGGAACAGAAGGACCATGGGAATTTCAACATGATTATGAGTTTGATTTAGAAAGGCTCAACAAAGGTCCTGTTGTCGATAAAGCATTACATTTCACTGCTCTTTTACCTAAGAAAAAATTGGCAGTTGTTCCAGAGTCAAATTCAGATGAATTGAAGATCAAAGCTTAATACTACCCTCAAAATTAAGGTCTCTTATTTAAGTAAAACCTAAATAAGAGACTAAATATATTAGGTAAACATTATGGAAAATATTAAATTTACCAGTAAAGGAATTACATGTTCGGCTTGGTATATCCCGACTACATCCGATAAGTACAAAAGCTCTCGAGGGCGCCCCTGCATTATTATGGGAAATGGCTTCGGAGGTACAAAAGATACAGGGTTATTACATTTTGCAGAGCCATTTAGCAAAGCAGGCTTTGATACATTTATATTCGATTATCGTAGTTTTGGAGAATCTGATGGTTTTCCAAGACAGAATGTGTCCTATAAAAATCAACGTGAAGACTATCATGCAGCAATCGCAGCTGTGCGAAGCTTACCCAATGTAGATCGAAACCGTATCGCACTTTGGGGCACGTCTTATTCTGGTGGACACGTAATGGTCGTTGCAGCTCAAGACCCAAAAATCTCAGCTGTAATATCAATGAATCCAGCTACAGATGGTTTAGCCGCCCTTACACAGATCTTACGTTACGGCGGGCTTAAGCAGTTAACAGTTGCCGTGGCTCACGGTTTAAAAGACTTAGCCCGCTCACTGTTAGGTCAAGAAGCACATGTTATTCCAATTGTTGGGCAACCTGGCACGGCAGCCATGATTAGTACACCGGGAGCAGAAACTTCCTATAAATCGATGGCTGGACCAACGTGGCGTAACGAAGTATGTGCCCGTACAGCTTTAGAAGTTGCAAGAAATCGACCGATTAATTTCGCTCGTCAAATAAAGTGTCCTTTACTGGTACAAGTTGGTTCAAATGATCAAGTTGCTCCACCTGAAGCTGCACGCAAGTCCGCTAATTTAGCAAGTGGTAAAGTTGAATTAGCGGAATACCCAATCGATCATTTTGATTTTTACAGCGGAACATGGCAAACAAAACTATTAGATGAACAAATCAACTTTTTAGCAAAAGTTTTAAGCCATCCAAAGGCGAAATAAAATTTTATAGTCATCAATAAACATATGAAAATAAGCTGATTAGGAATCTATCTAATCAGCTTATTTGAAGCCATTATCTCCATAACTTTTATGTATATAGTTAATCTTATGACCGATACTTGGCCTGAATCATCAGCATGATAATAACGAACAACGAAGGTATTGCCGCAATCACAAATAAATGGGTAATGACCAGAAATTGAGAAAGATAACCACCAAATAACGGCCCAATGACCGAACCCAAACGGGCAATCCCAATACTCCAGCCCACCCCAGTGGTACGAAGTGAAACTGGGTAATAACTCGCAGACAGCGCATTAATAGCAGGTTGCCCACCAACAATCGCAAAGCCAGCAATGAAAATGATGATAAATAATAAAACAATATGGCTAACAGCATAGCCAATTAAAGCAACACTAATCACTGCAACTAAAAAAACAGGAATTAATACTTTATAAAATCCAGTCTTATCGATTTTAAGACCCATCACAACACTACCAATCGTACCGCCTAATTGTAGAGTTGAGCCGATCATCAATGCCTGATTTAATGATAGTCCTGACTCTTTAGACAAAGTCGGTAGCCAGTTCGCCAGAAAATAGAGACTGATCATATTTAAAATACTGATGATCCAGATGGAATAGGTAAAAAACGCACGCTTATTTTTAAACAACTCAAGCGGAGACTTCTTAACCTGAACTTCAGTAGTATTAATGATTTTCATCTCTGAATTAAATGTGAATGCAGGATAAAACTTCTTTAACCAAAACAAAATCTTGGGCGTATTTTTACTTTTTTCACTTAAAAAATATAAAGACTCTGGTAACTTAAAGAACGTGATAAAGAAAATAATTAAAGGAACAATACCGCCAAAATAGAAAATCGCCTGCCATCCTCCCCAAGGAACTAACAAGGCTGATATGCCTCCCCCCAACATTGCCCCGACCGTATAGCCACAAGAAATGACCATCATGGTGAAAATACGAGATTTATATGGAACAATTTCGGAGCTATAAGCCATGACATTTGGCATGATACCTCCTAAAAAAATTCCTGTAACAAAGCGGATTGCAGTCAATTGCTCAATATTGCCAACATGTGGTGTGACCAGCATCAATATGGAGAACATAAAGGTTGAGATCAGTAATATGGGACGGCGTCCAAAACGATCAGAAAGTGAACTTAATAAAAATGATCCAACAAACAAACCAAATAAGCTGGCGCTAAACACAACGCCTAGCATGGTTTTATGAACGCCCCATTCTTCAATAATCATGGGGGCTGCGTAAGCCATAGACTGAATGTCATACCCATCCATAATCATTAGTAATAAACAGGTGAACAAAATAAATTTCTGATAACGCCCAACTTTCTGCTGATTGATCAAATCACTTAATGCAACTTCTTTCATGGTCATCCTTTCTCCATGTTGCGCTTTCAATTATTTTCATTTTAATTACGTTATTCGTAATTAATTTATGAATAACGTAAAAAAAATAACAATATTCTCCCCCAAAAGTCAAAACATTAACTTTTTCGGCTGATCGCACAGCGCTCATGATTTACTCATCACACCATATTTTTAAATTATTCTTTTATATTCAAATGCTTGTTTTAAAAAACTGCTCTAGGATGACATCTCTCTCTTCCAAACTATTTGAACTTAGAAATTGCATCATCAAGCCATCGATTAGGTTTAACACCATGTTGGCATCGGGTTTTATTGCACAAGTTTTTAGACTAAAAACCAGATCAAAAATCTCATGAAGTAGCCATTTTCTATATTCAATCGCCATGCGGTAACCCTGCGAATAAACGAGTTTAATTTCAAATATGGCTTTGAGTAATAAGTGGTACAGGTTATTAGAACAGACATGTAAGCGCACAATTTCTTTGAGTTTATCGCTTGAAGTGTAGTAACGGTTTGAGTAAATAATTGACAGTACTTCTTCTTTAAGGAGTCTCTTTTGAAAGGCAATACACATTTCAATCAGGCGCTCTTTTGAGGCAAAGTAATTATAAAAAGTGGTTTTGGTTATTTCAGATTCTTTCACAATCAGGTCTATTCCCGCTGTGTGAAAACCATGGCTGGTAAATAAGCGTATCGCCGTGCGAATAACCTGTAATTTTTTGGAAGAGATTTCTAAATTTGACATAGTTTTACCGTTATAAATTCTTGTTGTTTCTAAAAGAGATACTTTTCTGGGAGAAAAAAGGCATAGCAAAGCCGTAAGACTGTGCTTGGCACATCTCAAGTTTTATTGTTGATGCAAATTTTTTGAGTCGTAATGACTTAAAGCCTGAAAACCTTTGGGTGATCAAGCTGCTTTAAATTTTTAAGCTGTGTCGTTATAGCTTTTGGCATCGAGAGCCAAGAAATAATGAATGTGCAAAGCCAACTCCTTCTATTGGGAGTTCTGCCAGACATTTTAAATTATGGTGGCAGAACGGAAGAGGGTTAGCAGACTAGTAATAACTCAAACTAGCACACCCGTAGGTGTCCCTCTCCCGTCCTACCGCTACGGGAGGGAACGAGTAGTTCACCACACAAGGCTGTTCCTCAGAAGGAAGGGCTCTGATGCGGGAGTTATTATGCGGTCTGCTAAAACCGACTGGCAATGTGGCCAGCAGGCAAATGGTAATCTTCAAAAATTAAGGTGTCAATGTGAAATTGGCTATAAATTATTTAATTAATTATTGTTTTTCATTTAATTACATAATTAAGGAAAGTCTTAAGTAAAATTGAATAATCATTTTGTTTTTTAAGTTTTCTAGTTGAAGATACTCTTTTTTCATTTGCGCTGATTTAAGAGATTGGAACGAGCTTCAACTAGAAATATGAATTACAATTATTATGATTCTTTAGATAATCCCCCTCCTAAAACTTTATAAATTTCAATTTGGTTATTTAATTTGACCTGTTCAAGTGCCAGTAAGCCTTGCTGTGCTGCATACGCAGAGCGTTGTGCATCTAAAACAGTAAAATAACTATCAACTCCAGCTTTGTAGCGTGCCATTGAAAGTTTATATGTTGCGGATGTGGCAGACACTAAACGGCGCTGGGCATCTAGACGTTCTTCAATATGTGCATGGGTAGCAAGCGCATCATTCACTTCTTTAAAGGCTGTTTGAATAGACTTTTCATATTCTGATAAAGCAACTTTTTGGTCTATTTCAGCAATTTTGATACCCGCCTTTCTTGTTCCCCAATCAAAAATTGGTAGATCAATGCTTGGACCAATTGACCATGCAAAATTACCCGACTTAAATAAATCTTTAAGTTCAGTAGATGCATAACCCGTAGAACCAGTAAGGCTTATGGTTGGGAACATTCGCGCCTTCGCAGCACCAATGTTTGCACCTGCCGCTCGCAACCCATATTCAGCCGCTTTAATATCTGGACGATGATTTAACAAATCACTTGGTAAACCCGCTGCAAAATTCTTCTCAAGGGTAATATTTTTAATTGAATCGCTTGGAAGTAAGTTTTCAGGAATAGGAGAACCTGCTAACAAATCTAGTAGATTTTTTGCCTGTAGAATCTGAGTCTTATAAGTTGCGACATCATTTCTAGCAGTCTCTACAGAAATTTGTGCTTGTTTTAGTGGCACTTCACTGTCAATACCAACATCAAAGCGCTTCTTGTTTAGGTTATAAGCATCGACTTGCGCTTTTAAAGTCTGCTCAGCAAGATTTAAATTGGCTTGTGCAAAAGCATAATTTAACCAGACCTGCGTGATGTTACTGATTAGACCAATTTGTACAGCTTCTTTCGCGCTTTGAGTTGCAAGATAATTATTTAATGCAGCATCCTTTAAATTTTGAACACGCCCCCAAAAGTCTAGCTCATAGGCAGTCATTCCTAAGCCCACTTGAAATGTAGAAACTGGGTTATTGGGGTTAATAGATGGGCTAACCTGCCGCACTGCATTTCCAGTTACCCCAATAGTCGGGAGCTGGCTATTTTTTGTGATTTGATATTGTTGCTGTACACGCTCAATATTAAGCGTAGCAGTCCGTAAATCCCGATTATTGTTTAGCCCTATTTCAATGACCTGTAATAATTTAGGGTCAGAAATAAACTCTTTATAACTTTTCTCCGCAATGGTGGTTCCTGAGGAATTCTGAGCAAAATTTTGAGGAATATGAGAAATCGCTGTCGGCTGTGGTGCTTGCATATTTACACATGCGACGAGTGCAACAGAAAGTGCAGAAACAACGAGTCCACGAGATACGATTGCCACTTTCGACATAGTATTCTCCAAATAATAAAATGAGTTGAGCATAGGATGCATCAGAGGAAATGTAGTATTTCCCCTGACGCATTTAACTTAAGATGAGATTTTTTTCTTAGATGAAAATAGCTTTTCTACGGCGCCCAAAATGAAGATGAAGAACACGGGAACAAAGAAAATAGCCAGAATCGTTGCCGAGATCATGCCCCCAAATACACCAGTACCTAATGCATGTTGAGTCTCAGAACTTGCACCTGTTGCAATTACGAGAGGAATTACGCCGCATGTAAAAGCAAGAGAAGTCATCAAGATTGGTCGTAAACGAAGTTTGGCTGCTGCAACTGTGGCTTCAATCAAACTCATGCCTTCCTCTTTGAGCATCTTTGCAAACTCAACAATCAAGATGGCGTTCTTTGCGGATAGACCAATAATCGTAATGAGTCCAATTTTGAAGAACACGTCATTCATTAGACCTCTCGACATAATGGCAATAATTGCACCGAAAATACCAAGTGGTACAACCAACATCACAGAAAGTGGAATCGCCCAGCTTTCATAGAGTGCAGCCAATACAAGAAACACCACTAACATTGATAAACCAAGTAAAAAGGCCATTTGAGATTCAGACTGCTTTTCTTGTAAAGAGATACCAGTCCATTCGTAGCCAATGCCTTTAGGCAACTTAGCAATCAACTGTTCCATTTCACGCATCGCCTCACCCGAAGATGTATCGAAGTTAGGAATGCCGGCAATACTTAAAGATGGTCGTCCGTTATAACGATTATATTGTTGCGGTGCTTTGTTCCATTGAGGTGTTACCACTTCAGACAAAGACACCAATTGACCACTCGAACCCATCACTTTTAAGTTCAAGATATCTTTGAGTTGCATACGTGATTTAGCTTCAACCTGTACAATCACTTGTTGCATACGACCCTGATTTGGGAAGTCATTGATATACATTGAACCCATTGAGGTTGAAATGATGTCTGAAACGTCTGAGAATTTAACACCAAGGGTATTAAGTTTTTCACGGTCAATTTTTAAAGAAATATTGTCACCTTGTGGTAAACCTTCATTCCAAACCATATAGAACTTTTTGTTCTTGGCAGCCATCTGCATAAGTTGGTCTTGGGCAGCCAATAAAGCAGGCATGCCTAAGTTTGCACGATCTTGTAAACGTAAACTAAAGCCTGAGAATGTACCCAGTTCATCAATAGCAGGTGGAAGTACCGCCATTGTTTCACCTTCCGAACTGTTCGCCATTGATGCATTGACTGCATTTGTCATTTCAGTTGCCGAAGAAGTACGTTCTTTGAAATCTTTTAAAGTCGTGAAAGCAACACCTACGTTTTGTCCTGCACCACTAAAACCCCATCCCATAATCGTCGTATTACTTTTGACATCGGGTTTGTCTTTAAGCGAATTTTCAAATTCATTCACTACATTTCGAGTACGTTCTGCCGTTGCATCTGATGGTAATTGGAAAGACGTCATAAACCAGCCTTGATCTTCCTCTGGCATAAATGCTGTTGGCCAATACTTCATTCCTGCAAAAGTAATGCCTGTAATCACCACAAAGATCATCATCACTGGAACCGTATGTTTGATGATTTTAAGTAGCATCAACTCATACTTTTTCGTCACTTTGTCAAAGCTACGGTCAAACCATGCAAAGAAGCCTTTCTTCTGATGATGACCATCAATTGGTTTTAAAATGGTTGCACAAAGTGCAGGTGTTAAAATGAGCGCCAATAAAGCCGAGAATAAAATAGACACGGACATGGTCAGCGTAAATTGTTTATAAATGATCCCGACCGAACCACTCGCAAAAGCCATTGGCAAAAACACAGCAGACAATACTAAGGTAATACCAATAATAGGACTGGTAATCTCTTTCATTGCCTTAGATGTTGCTTCTTTAGGATTTAATCCTTCAGTCGCCATAATCCTTTCGACGTTTTCAACGACGACAATCGCATCGTCGACAATAATACCGATGGCGAGCACCATACCGAACATGGTGAGTACGTTAATCGAAAAGCCGGCAAGCAGCATCACGGTAAAAGTACCGAGCAAAGCAATAGGTGCAACAATGGCTGGAATGAGCGTATAGCGTACATTGTGTAAGAACAAATACATCACAATGAAAACCAGAACCATCGCTTCAAGTAATGTATGAATTACCTTTTCAATTGAAATTTTAACAAACGGCGCGGTGTCGTAAGGAATACTAAACTGCATGCCCTCTGGTAAGTTCAACTTTAATTCTTCAATTTTTGCTCTAACACCTTCTGCTGTTTTTACGGCGTTAGCACCCGGGCTTAACTGGATTGCGGCAGCGGTAGCCGGTTTACCATTTTCTAAAATAGCAAAGTTGTAGGCTTGTGATCCGATTTCAACATTTGCGACATCTGACAGACGAATTACACTTCCGTTGGTTTTGCTTTTTAAGCTGATATTTCTAAATTGCTCTACGCTTGATAGCTGACCTTGCGCTGACAATGGAATCGTAATCAGTTGACCTTTATTTGCAGGTAAATCACCTAGGCGCCCCGGTGCAATTTCAACATTATTTTCACGAATTGCATTGTTTACATCACTAATTGATAAACCATAGGAAACCAATTTATTTGGATCGACCCAAATGCGTAGAGCCTTCTCTGCACCGAAAGATTGGACTTTACCAACGCCTTCAACACGCTTTAGTTCTTCTACGACATTTCGAACCAGATAATCACTTAAATCTACTTCTGAATATTGGCCATTAGGAGAGTTAATACCCACCAGCATCAAGAAGCCTGAAGATGATGCTTCAACCTGTAAACCTTGCTGCCGCACAATCTGTGGTAAGCGTGCTTCAACAGCCTTGATTTTATTCTGGACATCGACCTGAGCCATTTCGACATCTGTACCCGGTTTAAAGGTTGCAGAAATTTCTGCTGTACCAGAAGTATCGGTTGTCGCACTATAGTAAAGTAGATTTTTTACACCCGATAATTCTCGCTCAATTAAAGTGACGACACTATCGTTAATGGTCTTTGCTGTTGCTCCCGGATAAGTCGCACTAATGTTTACTTGAGGAGGCGCTACACTAGGGAAACGAGCAATCGGCAATTTTGGAATACTCAGTAACCCAAACAATATGATAAATATCGCGATCACCCATGCAAAAACAGGACGTCGAATAAAAAATTGAGACATCATGGTTGAGCTCCTTGATTTGTAGAAGGTTTTGTTTCTACATTTGAAGCACTATTTTCTGATGCAGGCTTTTTCCACGTCGTCATTGCAAGTTTTTGATTTGGCTGGATACGCTCCATACCTTCAACAACGACTTTATCACCGACTTTTAAGCCTTTATTGGCGATATAGTACTGTTCATATTGCTGTCCAATTTCAATAGGACGAATTTCAGCCGAACCTTTTGCATTGATCACATAGACCTGAGGCTCACCATTGATATTGCGCTGAATCGCTTGAGCTGGAACTAACAAGGCTTGTGGAATAGAAGCTCGGTCAATATTGACTCGCACATACATACCCGGAAGTAGTTTTCTCTCGGTATTATTCACTTCAATACGGAAAGTCACATCACCTGTTTCAGGGTCAACATTAATATCTTCAAACAACATCTTTGCTGTGACGTTATATTCCTGTCCGTGGCTATTAGAAATACGAACCGTTTTTTCACTGTTTGCAGATAACTCACCAGTTTTTAAAGCCGCTTGTAGACGCTCGTATTCACTAATTGATTGTTTTACATCGACGTAGACTCTATCAATCTGTTGGATTGTGGCCATGGTATTCGCATCACCTTGACCAACCAATGCGCCTTCAGTGACAAAAGATTGCCCAATACGACCAGAAATCGGCGCTCGAACAGTTGCATATTGCAAATTCAAATTTTGTCTGGTGAGCAATGCTTTCATTTGCGCAACATCAGCGAGAGCCTGACGATATTGAGCTTGAGCATTACTCACTTCTTGCTTACTAATTGCATTACTTGGTAAGAGCTGCTCATAGCGATCTAATTGAACTTTCAGTCTAGCAACCTCTGCCTCAGCTTTGTTAAGTGAAGCTCTATTGCTATTTACATCTGCTTCAAAGGTTTCAGAATTAATTTTATATAAAGCTTGGCCTGCTCTAACTTCACTACCTTGTTTAAATAAAACTCTTTCAATAATTCCTCCGACTTGCGGTCGAATTTCAGCAGTACGGAATGCTTGTACGCGTGCAGGAAGATTTTCACTAAAATTAACTGATTGCGATTGAATGCTTAATACACTTACTTTCGCTGGTGCTGGCTCAGCTTGAGCCGTTTCTTGTGAACCACACCCCTGTAATATCAGCCCAATAGATAAAAATAAAGGAAGTAAAAGATGCTTTTGCATACTGTCCAAACCAAGTGAGTTTTCGATGCTGACATTATTTTTGATGAGTGTGTAGCAATCGTCACTAAAGTGTGGAGTAAGTGTGGAGAAGTACCAATAATTTAGCGTATGATGAGTTGAAGCATTTTATATAGCCCGTTTTCTATGTTTGATCGTTCTTTTTCTTTTGATTGTCACGATAAAGTTATCCTCGTTGTAGAAGATGATTACGACATTGGCGACATTATTGAAAATTATTTAAAACGTGAAGGAATGGTTGTTATTCGTGCTATGAATGGAAAGCAAGCCATTGAATTGCACTCTAGCCAACCCATTGATTTGATTTTACTTGATATTAAATTACCCGAGCTCAACGGCTGGGAAGTGTTAAATAAAATACGTCAAAAAGCTCAGACGCCCGTGATTATGCTAACAGCACTAGATCAAGATATTGATAAGGTCATGGCATTACGAGTTGGTGCAGATGACTTTGTTGTTAAACCATTTAACCCAAATGAAGTCATCGCTAGAGTTCAGGCAGTCTTAAGACGTACTCAGCTAACAAACAAGCCATTTAACAAAAATAAGGTCTACAAAGATATTGAGATTGATACAGATACGCATAGTGTTTATCTTCATGCTCAAAACAAGAAAATATTGCTTAATCTGACGTTGACGGAATATAAAATCATTTCCTTCATGATTGACCAGCCCCACAAGGTATTTACTCGTGGTGAACTCATGAATCATTGCATGAACGATAGTGATGCACTAGAACGAACTGTAGATAGCCATGTGAGTAAGCTTAGAAAAAAACTAGAAGAACAAGGAATACTCCACATGTTAGTTAATGTGCGTGGCGTAGGATATCGACTCGATAATCCACTAGCTGTAAAAGATGATGTCTAAATAATATAAAAATATGGCTAGGAAATATTTTATGAAAAGTAAGTTAGGAATCAGTAAACAGCTTTTTATTGCTTTCAGTATTGTTAATTTAAGCGTTACCCTGTTTTCTATGTTGCTGGGATACCTAATTTATAACTATGCCATTGAAAAAGGTTGGCTCACTTTAGACTCTCTACAAGAGGATTGGACCAATTTTCATTTTATAGATTGGATTTGGATGTCTGCCGTCATTTTGTGTGGCTGTCTTATTTCACTCGTGATCGGCATGCATCTCGCAAAACGTTTTATTCTACCCATTAATTTCTTAGCCGAAGCAGCCAAAAAAATTAGTCAGGGTGATCTCTCTGCTAGAGCTTACGACAACAGAATTCACTCGGCTGAAATGTCTGAACTTTTACATAATTTTAATGATATGGCTCAAAAACTAGAAGTTTCTGTGGAAAATGCACAGGTTTGGAATGCTGCCATCGCTCATGAATTAAGAACGCCAATCACCATTTTACAAGGCCGCCTGCAAGGCATAATTGACGGCGTTTTTAAGCCTGATGAAATTCTATTTAAAAGTCTCTTAAATCAAGTCGAAGGTTTATCTCATTTAGTTGAAGACTTACGAACGATAAGTTTAGTTGAGAATCAACAGTTAAGATTAAATTATGAGTTATTAGATTTTAAGTCTGTGATTGAAAAAGTTCTCAAGGCCTTTGAAGACCGCCTAGAACAAGCAAACTTAAAGCCAGAACTTGATTTAACCACTACTCCTGTATTTTGTGACCGTCGCCGTATTGAGCAAGTTTTAATTGCGTTAATTGATAATGCTATTCGTTATTCAAATGCAGGAAAACTTAAGATCTCTTCAGAAGTGGTCTCAGAAAACTGGATATTAAAAATTGAAGATGAAGGCCCCGGCATCGCAACTGAGTTCCAAGATGATCTATTTAAACCCTTTTTTAGATTAGAAGAGTCAAGAAATAAAGAATTTGGTGGTACAGGATTGGGATTAGCTGTTGTACATGCGATTGTGGTTGCGCTTAAAGGTTCTATTCACTATAGCAATCATGGCTCAAAAAGCACTTTCACCATAAAAATTTTGATGGATAAGTAAAAATGCTGAGTTATAAAATTATTCTTCACTTTCTTTTACTCTTCTACGAATTTCTTCACGCCATTTTGTGGCATTTTCTTGTTGCTTATTCAATAAAACACCCAGCATAAAGGCTGTAGCTGCGGCTCCAATTAAGGCAATGCCAGTTTCATAAATAATATCTATAACAAACTCTAATACGCCTTCAGATAGGAAATCTAAGGTGCCAGAAAACTTAAGAAATTTAGCTATGGCAACCACGATAACACCCAATAAAGCACCAGCCCACAAGAATATTTTATGAATGTTTAGAGGAGCTGTGACTTGATCGATCTGATCGGGATATTTTCGATAGTACTCAATTTCATCCTCCGTCACTTCAGAGTTGGACTTAAATAACAATTTAATAAAGAGCTTATCTTGGTCAAGTTTTGAGTTTTTCTTCATAGATGTTATGTATGATAAATCTTCTAAGGTTTCATGTTACTCATTTTTTCTTTACTGAGTAAAAGTTTTTAAGCGTTCTCTATATTTAAAATAATTTATAGCGTTACTCTCACGTTTTAATTTTACCTAGTTAACTTATCCAAATTTTTTATGCTAAAACTACGATTACTAATTTAAGTAAAAATAAATCTATATGAATAGACTTGAATGTAATCGCATGTTTATTTCGATCATTGAGCAAGGAAGTTTTGTTAAAGCTGCCGAAAATTTAAATACAAGCGTCGCACAAGCATCCAAGCTCATTTCAAAACTAGAGAACGAATTAGGTGTACAGCTTCTAAAAAGATCGACACGCTCATTGAAGCCAACAGAACTTGGATTAGCTTATTACCATCGAATTAAGCAACTTATGGCAGAGTTTGATGAAATTGAAATTAGTATTAAAAATCAATCTCGCGCCCCAGTCGGTAAACTAAAAATAAGTGCTCCTAACTCTTTTGGAACAGTGCAATTAAGTAAAACACTGGTTAACTTTGCCCAGAAATATAGTCAAATTGAATTAGATGTGAGCTTTACTGACCGTACGGTGAATGTCATTGAAGAAGGATTTGATATCGCCATTCGAATTGGAGAGCTTAAAGATAATAATTTAATTGCGACTCCATTATCTCAAATTAGATTTGTATTGGTCGCATCTCCCCTATACTTAGAAAAATTTGGCTATCCTCAAAGTCTACAAGACCTAGAATCTCATTCCTGCATCATCGATACAAACTTTAAAGATCCATATGAATGGGCTTTTTTTGAAAAATCACCTTCGAATGTATTACATACAATCAATGTGAATGGTCGGATTCATTTTGCGAATACAGAAGCCTGTTTAGCGGCAACCATAGCCGGACTCGGCATCGCCAGATTACCCATGTTTATTTTAAAAGATGCACTTATCGACAAAAAGATTATTCCTATTTTAGAAAACTATGAATTACCGCGAAGAGGTCTCTATGCGGTTTACCCTCCTGCAAAACATCTAGCCAACAAGGTGAGAACTCTGATTGATTATTTAAAAGAGCAATATGCGTACCCTGCCGAATGGGAAATTTACGAGTAATTGTTTCCAAAATGGAAATAAATATTCAATTTCAGCCTACTTAATCACTTAAAAAATCAACAGTAGTATGTATTCATCAAGTTAATTCTCATCGAGACATACAATGAATACATCAAACACAGCTCCTTATGCGGCACTACTACTCCGTATAACCTTAGCGCTTTATTTCTTTGCCCATGCTGGTCTTAAACTATTTGTATTTACACCAGCAGGTACAGCACAATTTTTCCAATCTGTTGGAGTTCCAGGATGGATGGCATATGTGACTATTCTCTGGGAGATTTTAGGAGCAATATTATTATTAGTTGGTTTTAAACCTCGAATTGTTGCCATTGCGCTGATTCCAGTCTTATTAGGTGCAATATTTACTGTACATGGTGCTGCCGGTTTCTTTTTTACAAACCCTAATGGTGGCTGGGAATTCCCATTTATGTGGATTATCTCTTTAGTTGCTCTCGCACTCATTGGTGATGGACCGTTTTCTTTAAGTAAATCTTTTAAAAACTAAGCTCGTTAATAGATGAGATGCCATTACATGAATGGCATCTAAACACTAAATATTCAGCTCATTCAGGATATTCAAATGAAAGATCTATTTATAATTTTATTACACGGCGTAGGTAGTAATGGTGAAGACTTAGAAGCAGTTGGAGAATTTTTTAAGGCCAATCATTCTAATTTGAATTTTGTCGCACCCAATGCTCCTTTTAGCTTTATGAACAGTAAAGAAGCCTATCAGTGGTTTAGCATTACTGGGGTTAATGAGGAGAATCGCTTTAGTCGCATTAAAGAAGCCAGAACTCAGTTTGACCAAAAAATCCAAGAGATCCTTACCCAAAACCAATTAGAAAACCACCTAGATAAAGTCGTTTTTTTAGGATTTTCTCAAGGTGCAATAATGGCTTTAGATGCGGTCGTTTCAGGGCGTTGGCCTATTGCTGGGCTGATTAGCATCGCTGGAAGATTAGCAAGCCCAATCAATAATGAAATTAATAAAAACACGAAAGTTTTATTAATTCATGGTGAGTCAGACACCGTTATTTCTCCAACTGAAAGCCAAAGTACATATCAACAAATGCGTGCAGCAAACTTAAATGTTGAGTTGAATATTTTACCCGCTACAGGACATACCATTTCGCATTCAGCGCTTCAGTTAAGCCTTGATTTTTTAAACACTATTTAATCCATTTGGCCTAAACATCCAAATCAGAACTTAGATCTTCCTAAATCTAAGTTCCGTACTTTCTCGTCTCAAATTATTCTTCGGAGTTAAAAATGACTACATCAATCCGTGCAGAAGATATTATCAGCCCTATTACTGATACTATAAAAGCGAATAAAAACTCACCAAAAGAAGCAAAAAATCTAGGTTTATTTGCTTACGATAAACCAACCCCAGAAAATACAGTTTTATTACTTATTGATCATCAAGTTGGTTTAATGGCTAGCGTTCGTGATACGTCAAGCCTCGCTGAATTAAAAAGTAATGTTCTTGGTTTAGCACGTACAGCCAAAGCTCTTAATATTCCAACACTCATTACATCATCAAACGCACAATGGCAAAACGGCGACACTCTCCCAGAAATTAAATCATTGTTCCCTGATAATTCAATTTATCGACGTACAGGGATCATTAATGCATATGAAGACCCGACTTTTCGTAGAGCACTTATTAATTTGCTAGAAGCAACAGGTCGAACCCATATTATTATTGCAGGCGTAACCATTGGTACTTGCTGTACTTTCCCGACACTATCGCTATTAAATGATGGATATAAAGTCTACCCAGTCATTGATGCATGTGGCGCATGGAATCAATATGAGGTTCAGGCTGCTACATTACGCATGGCAAATGCAGGTGCAGAACCAGTAACGACCTTTAGTCTAGCTTGTGAATTACAGGCTGACTGGAAAAAGCCTTCAGCAGATCAAATGCTTGAGCCTTTCAAAGAGAACTTATCGGAATATGGGTTTGTACTACAAAACTTCTGGGATAATGTCGGCACCCCAGCAGTTGAAGATCCTTTTAAAATCAAATAATTGATTTTTCTTAAGCTTTGTATCTTTGATTTTTAGGTAAATTTAGAGATACAAAGCTTTCTAGTTTATTGTTGATAAACTTTCTTTCCATTAAAAATGGTCCACACCACTTTTGTTTCAGCCAACTGTTCAGGCGAAACGTTAAAAATATCTCTATCTACTAAAATCATATCGGCCTTTTTGCCCGGCTCGAGCGTACCAATGCTTTTATCTAAATAAAGCGCTTTCGCTGAATTAATCGTATAGGCCTTAAAGACTGTATCTCGATCAATGGCTTCTGCTGGGTTTAAAACTTCGCCTTCACTTCCTTTTCGTGTAATTGCAGTCGCCATGGCGACAAAAGGATTGGCTGTTGAAACTGGTGCATCACTTGCACCTGCAATGGTCGCGCCGTTAATTAACAACGAATGTGCAGGATACATGCCCTTATAAGAAGTTGCATCGATATAAGGTTTTACCAGTTCTTTGTTAAAACTGTCCTCATAGGCCCATGCCAATTGCATCGAAGCAATCACATTGTTTTGTTTAAAGCGCTTATAGTCGTTAGGGTCAACGAGTTGTAGATGGGTAATGCTATGAGGGACGTTGCTCTGACGCTTTGAGCGAGCATACTCAAAGGCATTTAAAGATTCCTGTACAGCTCTATCCCCAACAGCGTGAATATGAACAATCATATTTCGTTTATCTGCTTCATCAACAACTAACTTAAAAGTATTTGGGTCAAATAACAAAGTCCCTTGCTTGTTACTATTAGAGTACCGACCAAGTAATGCAGCCGATTGCGCTGGAATCTCTAATACGCCATCAGCGAATACTTTCACACCGACTAAATTAAAGTTATCTATGTTTTTATATTTGCTATTGATTGACTCAATGATGTTAAAAACTTGAGGTGTACTTTTTGAGTTAATGACATGTAAACCAGAAACTCGTGCTGTTAACTCTCCTTTTTGAGATAATTCTTTATACATTGGAATCATCCCTAGGGTTTCCTCTGTATTTTTAATATTGGTAATTCCTTTATTTGGACTGGCGTTTGCAGCGATATCCATCCATGCCGTGAGACCCAAACTGTTATAGTATTTGACTGCTTCTTTCGAGCCTTTATAAAGCAGATCATGTGATACAGATGGAATTTTATCACTCACCATATCCCAGCCAGAGTCAATCACAAATCCAGTGGGTTCAAAGTTTTCATTATGTGCAACATTTTGCTGGTCATTTAGGCTTAATTGCTGAATGAAGTTTGCATCTATACCAGCTTTCTTTAGGAGTGCTTGGTTTGCCCAAGCTGTATGATGGTCACTACCGACTAAAGCAATAGGACGATCTTTCCATTCATTATTATTAAATACATTTGAGAGTTGATCGGCCAATTCCCAATATTCTGACGATAAGCCATTCAAAAATAGAACATCTCCAGCAACTCCCGTACCATCGAGACTGGCTTGTTTAAGTTTTGCTTCAACTTTAGAAATATCTATGGTGGTATCACCGCTATCCATAGTGGCTAATATCGCCTCTACACCAGAAGCCAAGGCATGAATATGGCTATCGATTAACCCTGGCATTAGAACTTTATGCTCAAGATCGATAACTTGTGTATTGTTATCTGCAATTTTTTTGATTTCTTCGTTGCTACCAACTTTTAGGATGGTTCCATCCTGAGCAACTGCGATGGCTTGTTGAAGGGAATCTTTATCTTTAGCAGTATAAATTTTTCCATTAATATAAATACTTGCAGCAGCATTATTGTCATCACTATCATTGTTTGCACATCCTAAGTTTATAAAGAGTAAACCTAGGCTAAGTGCTAAAAATCCTTTTTTAAATCTCATTGTTAACTCCAAAAATCATTTCAATTCTAATAATCGTTTTCTAATCTTCTTGTTGATCTGTTTGCATCAAGTCTTTGAGTACTGAGGTCTATCCATTGACTACAGTTTTGTTACTCTTAATACACTTAGACAGCTCTATACGATGCCTTGCACTACTCGCAAAAATCTCTATTTCACTGTTAGGAAAGTTCGTTAGACTTGAGTCCATAATTGCAATTTTTGTTTTTAAGTTTTCCATAAATTAATCTCCATTGTGGAATGGATAAACTAATTTTTAAGTTTATTTAAGGATATAAAAAGAATAGAGAAAATACCGATTTATGAGATTTTTGTCCGCAAATCGGACAATAAACATTCTAATAAATCATTAAATGACTTCCTGAACCAAAGCTGTCTTTTGACCTTTTCTCTTTAAATTCTTATTGAAATGTCATATCTAATCTAACCCAGATTTATAAAATAATTTTTATAATTTAAATAATGGATAATTAGATATGGATCGTTTTAAAACTATTTTACTTATTACAAGCACATGTTTAACAACAACTCTTTATGCCAAACAACAAGTCGTGTGTGTGTTTGACCCCATTGGTAAATCTGGAGATGCTTTCGCTTTAGCCAAAGATTATGCACTTGAAGCCAAAAATTGGGGAGCAGATCTATCTTTAAAAGCCTATGTTGATGAACGCGTTGCGGCTGAAGATTTAAAAGTTGGAAAATGTGATGGCGCTATTATTAGTGGTTTACGTGGCCGCCAGTTTAATAAATATACAGGATCTTTAGATGCAGTTGGCGCATTAACAAATATGAAAACGGCAATTAATGCCTATAAGCTGTTGTCTTCACCTATGGCCGCAAAAAATATGGTGGTAGGCCCTTACGAAATTGCAGGTTTAGGGACAATTGGCCCTGCTTATTTATTTGTAAATGATAGAAGTATCAATACACTCGCTAAAGCTGCCGGTAAAAAAATTGGGGTATTTAAATATGATGAAGCGCAACCAAAGCTTGTGCAACATGTTGGTGGTCAGGCTGTATCTGTAGATGTCACCAATGCTGGTGCGAAGTTTAATAATCATGAAATTGATATTGTGCCCGCTCCTATTGTGGCATTTAAACCTTTTGAGCTATATAAAGGCTTAGGTGAAAAAGGAGCAATCATTCGTTTTCCTTTAACTCAAATTTCGGCAAACTTCATTATTCGTAAAGACCAGTTTCCAGCAGGTTTTGGGCAAAAGTCTCGAACTTGGGTAGCCAGCCAACTAAATAGAACGTTTGGCATTATTGCTAAATATGAAAGTGATATTCCTTCAAAGTATTGGATGGATATTCCAAAAAATGAACAAGTAAACTATATGAAGATGATGCGCGAGGCACGTATACAGCTAACCAAGGCTGGTATTTACGACCCTAAAATGATGAATTCTTTGAAAAAAGTAAGATGTAAAGAAAACCCAAGTAATTTTGAATGCGCGTTAAATGATGAATGAATACTCAAAACATATGCACATCTTCTTTTAAGAAGCTCTACCCTCAGTTATTCATTTGCTCTCGGGCTTGTTGTGGCGCTTTACCCGACCACTCTTTATAAGCCCGTGTAAATGAGCTGTGCTCGGCATACACCAATATTTTTAATAATTCTCAATTAGAGAGTTTTAAGAATATTTTGAAAATATGAAGGGTAATTATCAAAATACCGTTCTAGTGTTTTTCTATAAGTTCTGAAAGAAGACCTTTTAAAGATAAACTCCCCAGGAAATCTTAAATCATCATTTTTTATAAATTCAACAATCTCCTGTGCAATTGTACGATCGGAGAAACCTAATTCATATACCAGAATACTTTCATTATTAGGTAATCCATATTTAATTACTTTTTGAAACTCAAATATATAATGGTCTACTAATAAACCGTCTGGGTATAAAAAAAATGCTATAGCACTAATAATTAGATTTATTTCAAAAGCTAGAGTTTGTTCTAAAAAGGTTAAAACTGCATCTTCATCAATTTTTCTCCAACCTTCCCCCCAACGAGAACGACCATTAATATTATTAACAAATTCAAATATATCTTTGTAACTTTGACCTTGAATCCATAGTTTAGTAATTTCATAAGGTAAATTAATAGGTTGAATTCTATGTAAAAAATTATTATCAATCATCTCTAAACAGAATGGCCAAATTATTTCCAACAAAACAAATTTATCTTGGTTTGTATTTAATATTTCTCGATTTAATTCAACCCATGATTGGATTTTCTTTGTATCTTCTACTCCCAATAATGTTTTAGAGAATTCTTTTTGTGTTAAAGGATCAGAAATATGACTAGAAACATAATAAGCAATATTTTTAAAAAGAGTGATTAAATCTTTCTTCTCCGTATCATTTGCAAGATGATAAGCTAAAGTTCTTTTTGCTAACTCTTGAGACTCGATGATAAAATCCTGTATGTCGTTATTTTCTCGATTTGCCATTAAATGACTCTCAATAGTGGAAGTAAGTTTCCTTCTACTAAAAATAGCGTTATGCAAATCAGATTCATTAAACAGATGGCTGTGAGTTCTTAAAATTTCTTGTATACCCTGTAAACATTCTGATTCATTCGCAGTCAATAAATTAATTGGTATCTTAAGTTCCCTAAAAGAGCCTTGAATTTTTCTTATAGTAGTTATTGGTCTCACAAGCTTTAGAAGTGAGCTAGAAACAGCCTCTGTATTTTCATCATTTAATAAACTTAATGCATTATTATATTTGTATTTATTTTTAGAATCATAAATTTCAGGATCAGCAAAAATTATTAAACCCTCCGTATGCATACTAGAACGACCAGCTCTACCAATCAAATTTTGAAAGTCTCTAACCTTTATCTTTTCTCCAGCCTGATTCATAGATGTCACTATTAAATATCTGATTGGTAAATTTACTCCTTGCGCAAGCGTGGACGTACAACTAATAAATTTTATCAAATGTTTTTGCATAGCATATTCAATGCTTAGTCTTAATCCTGTCGGAGTTGTACCATGATGTAGAAAGAAGCCATAGTTTGCTCCCTTTGCTAACTCAGAGTCTTCGCCAAAATTTTTGCCTATTAGACTATAAAGATTTTTTATTTCTTTGGGATCTGAGAAATGCGCTGGTGGTAAAATTTCAAAGTCTCTTTGATAAATTTCTACAGCTCTCTTAATAATGTTTAGTGCACTCGTTTTTAATCCATTATAGATAGCAACAGGTCCTTGAGGTAATAAACGAATTGCCAAATCTAGTGCAACATCAGCATTAGTAGATTCTGGAAAAGTTCGTACTTTTCTTTCTCTATCTAGTTTTTTTAAAGACTTTTGATTAAAAATACGAGGTACAAAGTAGGGGAAATCCTCCTTAAAATGTAACTCTCCGCCTTTACCTTCCAACCAACTAGCAAAGGCTATAGACTTTGAACTTGCTAATAATTTTGTACCATCAACTATTTTTCCATTATTTCCAATTAACCAATTTCTGATATCGTGAGCATTCTGAATAACAGCAGAGATCAAAATAGTTTGTGTTGATTCAGATATCAATGCTTTAATCTCAGTCAATAATAACTCATATGTTATTCCCCGTTTACCAGAGTCGAATTGATGTCCTTCATCATAAATTAGTAATCCCAAATGGTTAATTAAACTGGGCAATTGACGTAAAACATATAGTAGTTTTTCAGGAGTAAGAACTAAAACATAATTTAAACTAGAATATTCTGTACCTAGTATTTCAGAAATAGTCTCAATAAAGTCAAGTTGCAAGGCATCAGAAATTTCATTTATTCTTATATCAGTATTATTAAATACTATTTTTAATGATTGTGTTATTTCATTACATAGAGCTCTAAATGGAGCCACTATTATAGCTAATTTAGTTCTTTTAGCTAAAAATGCACTCTGTAAAACTATTTCTATCGATTTAGTTTTACCTGCACTCGTTGGCATCTGTATTAGACCAGAATTATTTTCAAATAAACCAGCTTCCCCTATTTTTATTTGAGATGGCCAGAGTTCTTTTGGAAAATCTTTTTTCTTTATAATTTCTTCCCACAACGGAATTGATAAATTTGAATATAAGGGTAATTTATTCCATGAACTATTTTTAACTTTTAGGAAAGAAACAGCAACTATAAGATCAATAAGTAATAACTCTTCGGGGCTTCCATATTTATAGACCATAGCCCTCAAGTGATTCAACTGTTCCTCCAGCCTATCAACTCCACGACCATTATTCATATAAAAATCAACATCATAAGAAATATTCATTAATAACAATTCTATCTCAGATAGACCTGCATAACTTATTTCTCCTATATAGTGATTAGACAGAATTTGCCATAAAGTAAGTTCAAAAATATTAGAGAACTCATTCGGCAATATTTTTTTTGCCATTACAAGAGCACTACCAGGCCTATTTATTAGATAGTACGCAGCTGCTCCTAATAACTTTAATTTAATATCCATGTCGCTATTGAAGCGAGCACCAATAAAAGAATCAAAAAATTTAGCAGCAAACAAAAGATTACTTAGATCATCATCTGATAGTTCTTTGTTATCATTTAATAATGCAGCTGAGTCACCCAAAATACCTATTGTTAAATAAAAAAGATCTTCTGGGTCTCCATCTTTATATGGATTAATATGATATTCAGCAGGAATCTGAAATTCATACATCTTTTCTTTAGAACGAGTAATTCCTAAAAGTCTAGTACTATTAAATTCAGGCTTCATTTGCTGCTCTCTCATAAAGCTGATGAGTAAAATTCATTAAATCATTGCCTTTAAAAATAATAATTTTTAAAGCCGATAAATTAGAATGATTACTACTATCACTAAGCCGAATTAAGCTTTCGTCAAAAGCTATATCGTTAAGAACCGCAATAGCGCAAGGTTTATAAGTAAATGGTCTATCAGCTTTGTCTTGGAATCTTTCAACTAACATTACTTTCTGAATATCATTAGAGCTAAGTAATCTACGTTTGATAGCATTTAACGTTTGGGCTTGCCTAAGAATATCTTTAGAGGAATCATTGATGGCATTTTGTAATGTGTTATTGTATCGAGTACTACTCAATTGTGCTTTAGCTTCTATTGTAATTAATACATCTTCAGGATTATGCTGATTCACATCTTTCATCTGTAAACCTAATATATCAACCCCTTTTATAGATTCATTACGATTCCACTTTTCTTCATATTTACCACGTGGTACCCAAAACTCCCATATAAATTCTAGAAAATCAGTAAGTAAAATTTCAGTAAAATCACCTGATCTAATACTTGGACCTGGAGCTCGACTTTTGTCTGGAAAAATCACCTCATTTAGATAGTCTTTTTTTGTTTTATACGGTGTTCCACTTATTAATAAATCTATATCAGAATCTGAACAATATTGCTGTCTAAAATGTTTAGCCCAGCTACTTAAAATGGCTTCATCAGTTACTTCTTTTAATTCCCAAATTTCAATATCGTGGCCATTCGCAGTTTTAAGTATTGCACCCGTATTTATTATAAAGTCTAAATGAGGAAGTTCTGACATCTCTATTTTTCAGAAAATATTTAATTAACTCAATATAATATCAGCATTTTATTTTGCTGCAAAGTTAAATATTGAATCAAACCATTCAAATAAAAACATCTTCAAACTGCAGACAGTCAAAACAATCTAATTACTTATTTTCAAGTTTTAGCACTTTCAATTTTTTATTTATACTTTGTAATTGTGTGGTAAAATTCTCTAAAATTACAAAAAATCTTTTATTCATGGAAAAAATTTAATTTATATATTTTAAATACAATCTTATTTCTATTCTAGAATAAAACAATTTTCTCTAGTGAACCATTTACCATCTTTAGTCTTAGATTAAAAAAAATAGTGTTGTAGACCCTATCTTTACCTTTTATAGATACCTTATATCAACCCTCAACCAAGCCTTTTATAATAGATAGCCGTACCGTCATAGCTCCCATTTGAACTTAATGCGAAGTTTGGAATGACACCCACACGCACAAATCCAATCTTACTATATAAAAGTTCGGACACATCACCTTCACGTGTATCTAAGACAAGTAAGCGCAGACCCTTTTCTCGTGCAAAATTTTCTAGTTCATTCATCAGTAATGTTGCTATTCCTTGTTTTCTTGCCGATGTAAGAACCATAAGTTTTTCAACTTCTGCTCTGTGAATGCCGTTCTTTTTACTCACTAAGGATAATTGAACACTACCGACAACCTTTCCTTGTTGTATGGCAATCCATAGACGGCTATTACCTTGTACTAATTTATGGTTGACCTCACGCCAATAATTTAAGACTTCGTTCTTTTCTATGGGAGCCAGAAAACCTATAGAAGCTCCATTATTTACAGAATCTTCTAACAATAGCGATAAGCATTCTTCATAATCGCCAATTTCATTGATCTCTAAAATTTCAATGTCTTTCATATTTTTTCTCAAAATTATAATGATGAAGTACAGATGAAATTTTATACTAAATAAGTTTTTCTTACTCTTAAAGTAAATATCGATATTCTGATATCTGCTTATGCTTTTTACCTAGTTTTTACATAGTAATAAAGAAATTATCCAGTGATGCTTTTCCTACGATCTCATTATTAAAATGTTCGCTAAATATATTTTGAAAAACATTAATAACTTGATTTTCATCAAAATCAATTGGGACTTCTAGAAGTATAGCATCATGCATTGGCAAAATTATTTGTGCAAATGGTATTTTACTTACTTCAATTAATGTCTTTTTAAAAATTAGTGATGCAGTACCTTGAACAACTTGGCTAACAGCAACTCTTTTTTCTTGTTCAGTTAAAGTTTGATTTTCATGAGTTATCCTTAAATAATTACCTAAAACAGTACCAATTTTTTTGTTGGTAAAAAATGTTTCCTGAATAGTTTTTTTCCATGCTTCAAACTGAGTAAATTTTCTAAATAATGCTTTAGCTTTAGTTCTATCTGCACCTAATCCATAAGCTGCATCAATTAAAGATTTTGTTTTCATTCCGTATGAATAAGATAAGAACAATTTCTTAGCATCCTTCCGCTTTCCTTCTTCAGAAAAAATCTTTCCTGCAATTACTTCGTACATATCAGATTCTGCATATAAATCTATTAGCTCTTGATCCTTAGACAAGGCTGCCATGATTCCAACTTCATATTGATCATAATCAATATAAATAAATTTTTTACCATGGCTTGGTTTTAGTAAAGACCTATATTTTTTTGAAATATTTTGAATAGAAGGGTCTTTAAGATATATTCGCGATGTTATTGATCCAAAAATATCAACTATAGGATAAATCCGTTCTTGGCTTAGTGTTATACCATTTAAAATCGTTCGAGTATGGTTAAGCTTATACAACTCTAATAAGTCTGGTGCATAGTTATTATTAAGCGGCACAAAGCGTAGAATATATGGTATATCAAAGTTTTCGCAATCAACCCCCTGTGGTTCTAAATATTCAATTACATCATTATCATGAGGAACTTCTAATGGCACATTATATTTAGATGAAAAGGATTTAAGAGACATAAAAAAATTATGATCTATTTCTTTTTTAAACTCTAAAAGGCGTTTTTTATCAATTAATAATCCTTTTGCCATTGTTTCATACATAATATTAGAAACAGGAACTTCAATATTGATAAATCTCTGCAACTCATCTTTTTCTATTGCACTAACTCTTAAAACTTCCCAGTAATATTTTAAAAATACTGCAAATTTTTGATAAATCTCCTTATCGAAATTACTACAACGATTAAATATAGACATGTAAGCTTTATTAAGTTCTATATCAATATTCTCTAGATCCAACCTTCTAGTGAAATCTTTGATATCTCTAGCTTTTCTCTCCGACTTTTCACCAGAAATTATTACTTGAAATTCATCTAAGTCAACAATTTTACAAGGTAAATAACCAACTTCTTTAAAAATAGAATTTGCAATTAACCAATAATCGTGACAAATAAGATAACAAGTTTGATTAGCTATCGTTTGTGTATCGACTTCTATAAGTTCGTCCTGCTCTAATAGAAAATATCTATCTACTCCCAGACCCGAATAATTTTTTAAAAATAAAAAGACTTTTGTATTAATCATAAGAGCTGATTTCATCATATAAATTTTCAATATTTGTATTAGTTGGTGGAAGAACAATATTTCCATCAGTATCAAAATATTTTGCTGCTCTATTTGCAGTACCTTGTACTCTTATGCCCAATTCACTAATAATTGGAGATAACTCAGGTCTATCGAATTTTCTTGTAGCGAGTAAAAAATATCTTTGATTCCGTAAAGGCCAATTTTTCTCAAAAAGGCTAACAACCGATTTTAAACGATGGCATTCGCCCACTTGATAGAGGTATAAAAAAATAGCTGAAGCTTCAGATGAAGTTGGATCAGAGACAATAATCTCTAAAGCGCTGTTCAGTAAAATTTCACTCTTAAACTTTTTAGAAGCTAAAACGTTCCATAAATGATAGTTTTGCCATCTATGTAATGCTTTATTTCTATTACACAAAAAATCACTGATTTGTATTAAAGGCTCATTGTTAGGTTGCAGTGCTAATATAAGTCGACAAAACTGATCTGTCGAAGCTGGATGCTTATGTAAAGCATTAAGCATCAATATAACCAAATTATTCGATAACTCTGAATGAATATCAAAAAGATTTGCATCAACTAATATTTTTAAACGATTTACTGCAAACCTAAACTGCCTTGATTGAGTCTCTTCTTTTTCTATACAGTCCGAAATTATTTCTGCTATATATTTTGCAGAACGACTGATAACTCTGCGGCTACGAGATTTCCACATATTATCAATAGCATTAGAACGATCGTCAGTTCCAGGAAAAAAATCACTAATTTCTTGATCAGTAGATTCTTTAGTTAATATTTTTGTCTTAGCTGAATTAATATTCATGCCGACTTTGCGAAGTTCTTCAATCAAATCCATTAGAGCTTTTTGTGCACCATGCTCATCTGAACAAATGATTCTTATATCATCTACATATCGATAGTAATCATAACCTTTTTCAATCATCGCTCTATCAACAGAATCTAATATTACATTTGCGATAAAAGATGAAGGATCTCTATTTTGAGGTAATCCATTTGAACCATTATATGTCCACTTAGTTAGAAGCTTACAAAGCATATCTATCGCACTTCTAATTTTATATTTTTCATGCCCTTCAACTTTTAAAGTTGATATCTTAGATTCAAAAGCAATTCTAATATTTTCAATTGATATATTTTCGAAATAATTAAATATATCTGTACACAACAGTGCTTGGTTATTTTTGAAAGCAGTAAAAGTAACCCCTTCATAAACTTTCCAAAGTTCAATCCTAGGCTTAAAAATATATTTTTCTTCCTTTCTATTTTTATTATACCGATGTCCTAAAACACGATGAGATAAAAGTTGATCGAAGTAAGGCATCAAATAAGAACAAATCGCTTGATAAATCAATCTATCATAGAAATCAGTTTCCAAAGCATATCTGATACCTAATCCCTTTTTAGGTACATCACAAATGTTACAAATTGATGCATGATATATTCCATTATTTTCTTCTAAAAGTGTATTAACTATAGAATGGATATCGTTAGTTTTTTCGATTAAATCTAAGAATTTTAAGGGATCAGGGAACCAGTCATCTCTCATATCCTGAGTTAGATGAGCAATTACCGCCCTAATATCAATAGGAAATACAAATAATGGAATATCTTTCCAAAAATTAGCAGCTGAATTAATCTTCTTAGGTTTTGTATAATGTGCGTCTTTAGAAGAATTTAAGACTTTAGTACTTCCTAAGGTTGTTGCATCCTCTTCATGTAACTGAACCCCCATAAAATTCTCTTTAATTATTTGAGTAACATTATTTTACTTTGTAACTTATTCGGAATCTATTGTTAATCAACGTAAATCTACTAAAGTTGCAGTACTATTAGTAGAGTCCACCATGGAAGTATAAATTCTTTATTTTATGTTGTATGGTTAAATGCGATTTTACGTGATAAAAACTCGTAGTTGAATCTATTAAATAACTTCATACTAAAAGTGAGATATAGAAGCACAAATCTTTCACGGTTATTTGTGTCTTCTCCATCCCATGAAATCTTCTTTCCGTCTATTGCTAATGGCATGTCTTCACACTTCGGTATTGGTTTTGAACTATGAGCATCAACAATATTTATAGAATTTTTTATATCATTCAGTATACCTATATTTAATACTGAACTACTATCATGAGCATAAGTATTTCTTAATTTATTAAACTTTTTTAATACTACTGCCAATTCATCTGGAAGTCCTAGCTTTTTAGCAATTAATAATTTTTTATCGAATCCAATAAATCCAATATCAAAAAAGTCTTTAACATTAGTAATAGTATTACACCAAACATCCAAAAATTCTTCTAAACAAAAGTGAGCTCTAAGTACACTTCCTAATTCATCGGAAGTAGTAGCCAAAACTATAGCTATATTAGGTTCAAAAGCTTTGCCAAAATCATATCCGTTATAATGCGTCATCTTCTCTCAAATCTCATATTACTTTTAAATTGAGTAACTTTATACTCGTATTAATCCACTCATAATCCAAATAATATAAGTTATACAAAAATTATTACTATTCGATCTTCGTATAAGTATAGCTATTAACTAACCTGGATTCACCCCATCCCCCTCAAAAACACCTCCAACACCCTTTCATCAACTTCACCCAAACTTAAACACTGAATGACGGCGCCTTCGATCATATATAGAAAGAGTTTGGCATCAGTAAAAGAAACATCGGGGTTAAGTGCTCTAAGCTGGCTATATATTTCATTGATGAGCCATGTTCTATATCGCACGGCGGTTTGATAGGTTTTTGGATGGGTCAGTTTTGTTTCAAAAATAGCTTTGAATAATAGGTAATACAGCCCGTTTAAGTCTGCATGTAGAAAATAGAGTTTCTTGAGTTTATCGATTGCGTTTGTGTCGCGGTCATATTCAACCACTGAAACAACTTTTTCTTTTAAACGTTCTTTTTGCACAATCAGGCAGATTTCTATCAACCGTTCTTTTGAGTGAAAGTAGTTATAAAAAGTCGCTTTGGTAACTTCACATTCTTTTACAAGCCTGTCGATGCCGACCAGATGAAATCCGTTGTAGTGAAATAACTCAATTGATTTATTTACGACTTGTAATGCACGTGTTGGGAGAACTAAATGTGGCATATTTTTACCGTTATAAAATTATTGTTGTATATAAATGAGATATAAAAACCGCTGCCTTTTGGGAGAAAAAAAGGCATAGCAAAGCCATAAAGACTGTGCGCAGCACATCTCAAGGTTTAATTGTCTAAGTTTTAAGTAATAACGAGCTAAAGCCTGAAAAAGCCTTACGGCGATCAAGCTGCGTTAAATGTTTTAAGCTGTGTTGTTATAGCTTTTGGCAAAGGTTGCCAAGAAATAATGGATGTGCAAAGCCAACTCCTTATATATGGAGTTCTGCCAAGACATTAAAATTATGGTGGCAGAACGAAAGGGGTTCGCAGACTGGCTTCAAGACCCAGCACACCCGAAGGTGTCCCCCTCCGTTCCGCCATAGAGGGGGCACGAGGGTATACACACTAAAAGAATAATCTTTTAATGCTCTTGAAGAACGGTCTGCGACAACCGACTGGCAATGTAGGCCAGCCCGCAAATGGTAATCTCCAATATTTGAGGTGTCAATGTGAAATTGGCTAGAAATTATTTAAATAGTTATTATTTTTCATTTAATTACATAATTAAGGGAATTCTTAAGTAATATTTACAAGCTAATTTTATATCATTAAGTTAAAGTTCAAAATCATTAAAACTGAACGTCTAGCTTGGCTTAAATCTTGAGCACCTATTTTATTTTATGAGTCTATATCAACATAAAAAATATTCTAGATTATTTAAGTAATTAATAGCCACCTCCCACCTATTAATAACACAATTTATAAAATTAAAATGTTTTATCACCACAGCACTAATATTTATAAATATTTCCATCAGGATAACTATTTTATATAAAATATCTATTATATTTTAATGATTAATATTTATTAAAACAACATCCAATAAAAACCTATAAAAAC
>NZ_JADWOM010000029.1:0-35479 GCF_016106645.1 Acinetobacter sp. ACIN00229 | reverse complement strand
CACACCCACTTAAAGCTATAAAAATCAAAGCAATGCTGCTTCCTTTTACTATGTTATTCATCACATGAACCCTTTTTTTATTAAAAATGTGAAAATTTAACATTTTTAAAATAGATCAATTATAATGCAGTTGTAAAGATCAAATTTGAAAAAAGGTTCAACATGGCAGCTTATAATCAAATTGAAATATTCGAGCAAAGCCAAAAATGGTTTGACCAGTTGCCACTAGAATGGAAAAACTGGCTTGAAGAAAATTTAGAAAAAGGGTGTGGAATTGAACAGTTAGTCGATGTATTAAAAGCAAATGGATTTGAGCCAAGATTTGAAATGAATGATTTGAAATTTCAGACTTTATCGGATCATGATCAAGAGTGGATAATTGAACAAGTTTTAAATAAGGTCACGTCTGCGGAAATAGTAAAAATATTAATAGAGCAGGGGCATAATGATTTAAAAGTAAAAGAATATTTAAATAATTTAGAAAATAATCAGTTATATAAAATTTTGAAGAAAAAGCATCATCAACTTAAAAAACGTGAATGGTTAATAGAAACTGTAGACCAATTGGCACAGCTAAACTCTGGCTATAGTGAAGAAATTCCTTCAATTACTGCTCCACAGTTCTCTGATTTTATAAAGGATTACTATAGTCAACATCGCCCTGTGATTTTAAAAGAAGGAATCGGACATTGGCCAGCTTTGCACAAATGGTCTCCGCAATATTTTGCTTCTAAATTCGGCCATCATTCAGTTGAAGTTCAGATGAATAGAAATTTAGATGAACAGTTTGAAAGACATTCTCCATCACTAAAACAGAAAATGAAGATGTCTGAGTTTGTATCAAAAGTTATGTCAGTTGATGCCAGTAATGATTTTTATATGACTGCGAATAATGCGACCAACAGCCATCAGATGCTTCAAGAACTATTTTTAGATATTGGTGATTTTGCAGAAGGTTATTGTGACTCGGCTTTAAAAGATGAGCGTAGTTTTTTATGGTTTGGACCTAAAGGAACTTTCACGCCATTACATCATGATTTAACGAATAATATGTTAGTTCAAATTTATGGGCGCAAAAAAGTAACTTTAATCCCTGCCTTGCAAGTTCCTCATCTATATAACGATCATTGGGTGTTTAGTGAATTAAGTAATGCAAATAAAATTGATTTTGAAAAATATCCTTTGGCAAGATCAATCACTCCAGTGGAATGTATTTTGAATGCTGGGGAAGCTTTGTTTATCCCAATTGGTTGGTGGCATAGTGTAGAAAGTTTAGATGTCTCAATCAGTATTTCTTTTACCCATTTTAATGCGCCAAATCATTATGTTGATCGGTTTCCAAAAGAGGTCTAAGAATGAAAATTGCATCTTAAACCGTTCAGTGTGACAATTGCTCGGCCCATACTGTTTTTCAAATATGAAGGAAAATTGTTACCCTATGACCACACTCCAAACGAACAATGCAGAACTTAATCAGAAGCAGGTATTAATGTTAATGGAATACCTGACGCAATGGTTAATTCGTTCAGGAGTGGGATATAACGACTTTGTGACTGCTTTGAAACCTGTTTTCTATCAACAGGCTTTAACTGAGCTAGAGCGTATAGAACAAAAGCCAACTGATTCAGCGGTCAGTTTACTTTCAGGGTTACATCGCAAAGATGTGAATGCATTTAAAAAGGCGATGCAGGCTGGGCAGCCTTTAACAGAAGCAAAAGTAGCAGAGCCAGTAAGTGTTCCTGCTCGAGTGATTGGTTTGTGGCTTGCAGAGGGATTGGCAGAAAAAATTCCTTTTATTAGCGAAGATCAGGTTAGCTTTGAAAGTTTGGTAAAGAAAGTTTCAACCGAAAAACATCCAAGATCTATTTTGAACGAACTTGAGCGTCTGAACATTGTGAAAGAAGAAGATGGCCTTGTGGTGTTGCAGCAGCGTAGTTTTATGCCTGATGTTGAGCAATTCGAGGTTCGAAAATTATTAACGAATAACTTAGAGGCACATTTAGCCGCTGGAGTTCATAATTTATTTCAGCCAGAAAAAGAACCCTATTTAGAACAAGCAATTTTTGCTGATGAACTAACAGGTGAATCGATCACTTTACTCAAAGAAGCAAGTTTACGCTTATGGGAAGATTTATCATTAAAAGTACTCAAGTTAGCCATTGAACGTTGTGCACTCGATGAAGGAAAAGAGGGTGCAACCAAAACTTTCCGTTTCGGAGCTTATCAATATGATGAAAATAACTTATAAAAAATTAATAATATCCATGAGTTTCATTTTGATGGGTGGTCTTTTGACTGCTTGTGGAGAGGATTTATTCGCGGGTGGTGCCAGTTTAGGTGGATCGGGAAATCCGACTAAACCCGGTAAACCAGGTGATTATGAAACACCTGCCGATGGTGAGAAAGGTGACTCAAAAGATAATGAAATCTGGTTACCTGCGCCTGTTGAAGATGACTGTAATGGCTTGCATCGTAAACTACAGTTTTTAAATAATGTAACGCGTGAACCCATCGAAAAAGAAACAGTTTTTAAATATGCACAGCAGTTAACTTTAAATGGCACTATTGCTTTGCAAATTACTCAAACTAATAAGGGATTAGAGAAAATACAAGAACGACAACCTGCGTGTTATGTGCCATTAGAACTCTATTTATTTGGAAATACTAAACGTTCTTATCCAGAAAATGAGTGTAAAGAGACTCAAACTTACGAATATCAGCCTAATGAAACCAAAACTTTTATTGTCAATTATCCTGCATTTGAAGTCATGAATGGTACTTGGAAGTATGGTCTAGAAAGCACTTATTTGAAAAATGAGCAGGAGTTAAAACAATGCGAACCGTTAACTATTCAATTTAAAATAAGTGTGCCACCTGAATCGATTAAAATTAATTAAGTTGAGCTGCCTTAAAGCTAAGAGCAAAAAAGCTTAACAGTAAGATTCAATAAAATTTTAAAGGATTTATGGGTTAAGCTTGCTCTAGCACTTTTTCATCATAAGTTATTTGGGCTGCTAAAACTTGCTCAATATTGGTTTCGGCCCATTCCTTTAATTGGAATGCCATTGAAGCTACATTTTGCCCTAAAGAAGTAAGTGAGTAATCAACACGAATTGGGGAGGTATTCTGAATTTTACGTTCGATGAAACCGTCTCTCTCTAGCATTTTTAACTTCTGTGATAAGACTTTAGGGGAAATACCTTGAATATTCTTTTTCAGCAAATTGAAGTGTTGAGTTTCTTCCTCAAGAACATTTAAAATCAATAAAACCCATTTATCTGCAATTTTTTCAAAAAATAAACGAGCAGGGCAATGTTGTTGAAAAATATTATATTTTAGACATTCATTCATACCATTTACCTATAATTTCTTGAAAAATTACCCTAGTTACCAACTAGTAACTAATTGACACCTAGTTTCTAAAATATATCATAAAGTGGAATTTAATAAAACAAAGGTTTGCTCCCATGTCTAACTCTAATATCGCGGTTGTATATTTCTCTGGTTATGGCCACACTAAAGTCGTGGCTGAAACGTTTGCAAACGAAATTAATGCTCAGCTCATCCAAATTGATCAAGAGGGAAATATTACTGATCAAGATTGGCAGACATTAAATGATGCGAAGGGGATTGTTTTTGGTGCGCCTACTTATATGGGTACAGCGCCATGGCAGTTTAAAAAGTTTGCTGATGCAACTTCAAAAGTGTGGTTTACACGTGGTTGGCAAGATAAAGTATTTGCAGGTTTTACAAACAGTGCGAGCTTAAATGGTGATAAGCAAGTAACTCTTATTCAACTGCAAACTTTAGCATCACAGCATGGTGGCATTTGGGTGAGTCTTGGTTTATTGCCAGCAAATACGAAAGATGCAACACGTGAAGATGTAAACAACTTAGGTGGTTCTGTAGGGCTTTTAGTTCAATCGCCTTCTGATGCAAGTGTGGAAGAGGTTCCAACAGGTGATCTTGAAACAGCAAAACTTTATGCTCAACGTGTACAAAGCATTGTAAATAAAATTTTTGGTTAATTTGACCATAAAAAAGGCGCTTTAAGCGCCTTTTTTATTACTCATGTTCATTATGCTGTGGAGCATTATATTTAAAGCCTTTGGTTTTATAGGCAAGATAACCTACACCAATAACGGCCCAAGCTAAGCCAATTTGTAAGGCAAGCTTATCAATCTCTAACCACATCATAAACACACTGGCAAAACCAAGCGTTGGTATAGCAATATAATTAATGATGTCTTTAAGCGTTTTATTCTTGCCATCTCTTAATGCATAGCGAGAAACTACAGAGAAGTTAACAAAACTAAAAGCAGTTAAAGCACCAAAACTAATCAAGTTAACAATATGTTCAAGATCTAGAAAACCAGCAGATAAAGCAACCACACCAACAATAAGAATGTTGTAAGTTGGAGTATGCAATTTTGGACTGATATGACCAAATAACTTCTTGTTGATGACCCCATCGCGTCCCATCACATACATTAAGCGTGATACACCCGCATGGGCAGAAATACCTGATGCCATCACAGCGACTACAGCAAAATATAAAACCAAAGTTTTAAACATTAAACTACCAATCGCAGCGACCATCACAGGTTGTGATTCATCTAAAGGATTGAAGTAAGTGTTTGGGTTGCTTGGGAAATATAATTGGATGAAGTAAGTACTTACAATGAAAATAATACCTGCAAGTAATGCTGTAGAAAAAATAGCTTTTGGTAGCGTTTTTTCTGCATCTTTTGTTTCTTCAGCAAGAGACGATAAAGCATCAAATCCGGTAAAAGAGAAGCAGAGTACAGTCGCGCCAGCAATTAAAGAACTGACAGACGTCATATCATTCCAAAAAGGAGTTAATGACCACAATGCTGCTTTATCTGGATTTAAAGTTCCATCTGCATATACACCTTGAGTAAGTAAGATATATACTTGATAAACAAAATAAAAAATTACGCCAAGCTGAATAACAACAATCGTACTGTTAAAACGTGCAACGAACCGTGCACCAAATAAATTAATAACAGTCATGAGCGTTGTTAAACCAATCACCCATAACCAGTTATTTACTTCTGGAAAAAGAGCTCTTAGATAAATATCTGCCAAGATAATATTAACAAGCGGTGACAGTAGATAGTCTAACCAAGAAGACCAACCCACCATAAAGCCAACATTAGGGTGAATTGATTTTTGAGCATACGTATAAGCCGACCCAGAAGAAGGGTAGCGCTTAATCATATGTCCATAACTGATCGATGTTAATAAGATTGCGACTAATGCAAAAATGTAGGAAGTTGGTACATGACCACCACTTCGTTCTGACACTAAACCAAAAGTATCAAATAACGTTAATGGCTGAATGTAAGCTAAACCAATAATAACAATATGCCAAAGTACAAGATTCTTTTGAAGCTTGCCTGTTGGTTTAGTCCCAGATAAATTTGTCAACGGCGTTATCCTCATAATCGTTGATCAAGGATCAGCTTGGTGTTAAGGATCGTTTGAGACGAACGATCCCCCCTACAGAAAAAGATAAAGTGCGCCAATCTATCCTAAATTGATATAAATTGTCAGTACTTTCATCTATTTTTTAGCAATTTTTTTGCCATATGTTTCAAATAAAATAATCAATAAAAATGCTTAGTGATAAAAAAGGTCTGATTCAATATATAAATCAGACCTTTATGGAGTTTCTTGGAGTTTAACTTATCGAATTACCAAGCTTTTTCTAAGATATCTCGGATATCTTTTAAGCTTGCTTCTTTCGGGTTGTAAATAATTGAGCCATCATTTAGTGCTTTTTCTGCAACTTCATCAAGCTGTGCTTCAGTTACTTTACGTGTTTCACGTAGAGTGCGTGGTAGCTTTGTTAAAGTAAATAGGCGATCACGCATTGCTAAGATAGTCGTAATTGCTCTATCTGCACGCTGGGTTGCAGGAGTCTGTGCATAAATATCTGCACCAGCAAGCGGTAATAGTAACTCACCAATTTTCTGACCATTTACTTGTTTATTATATTCAAGTACATAAGGTAAGAATAAATTCATGCATAGACCGTGGGGTAGGTGAGCAACAGCACCTAAAGCATGTCCTAAAGAGTGAACTAAGCCGACCATTGAATTAGAAAATGCAATACCCGCCATTGTAGAAGCTTGAGCTAACTCTAAACGGCCTTGTGAGTCATTTGGGTTTTCTAAGACATTAAAGAGATTTTCACTAATCTTTTTAATTCCGGCACTTGCATAAGCATCGCTCAATGGATTGGCAGCCATACATGTATAGGCTTCAACACAATGTGTTAATGCATCCATACCAGTCATTGCAGTTAAATGAGGCGGTAATGTAAGCGTCATGCGTGGATCTAAAATCGCTGCATGTGGCATTAAATAATAAGAAGCAAATGCTAACTTAACATTCTTTTGAGTATCTGAAACCACGGCAACCATTGTTACTTCAGAACCAGTACCAGAAGTTGTTGGAATCACAAAAAATGGTTTTAATGGTTTCGGTAAGTTATGAGCACCTGCATATTGCAATAAGTCATTTCCACCTTCAGAAACTAAAATATTAGTTGCTTTAGAAGTATCTATAACTGAGCCACCACCTACAGCAATGATCGCATCACATTTGTTTGCACGATAAGCTTCTGCTGCAAGACGAACGACCTCTAAACTCGAGTCGGGTGGTACATCATCAAAAACATGGCCAATGACAGCATCAGTTGTACTAAATGCAGCTTCAATTGGATTTAATAAGCCGTTTGCACGTACACCCTTATCTGTAATGATAAGAGGGCGTTTTGCACCCAAAGTTGCAAGCTCAAACGGAATATGTTCTAGCGCAGCATTACCAGCAATGACTTTTACAGGACAAAAGAATTCGTAATATGGTTTGGCCATGTTATGCGCTCCGCTTGAAATAGGACTTGGCTACTTTTAGGTAAATATTTGCAGCCTCGTTGAATTTTTCTTTTAGGCTAAGTTCGGTTGGGTATTCTTTGACTGCTAGTGAAGCAACCAATTTAGGTAAAATAAGGGCTTCCATTTTATTTAGGCAGCGTACTAAGCGGATAGCAGCAGATACATCACCATCGGCAATCATTCGGTCATTGGCAAATGCTTGAGCAGTACTTTCTTGAAAAGAAAACACCAAAAAGGCATGAGTGACGTGTTTGAATGTAATCGTTAAGTCTGGTTTTCTTTCAGCTCTTTGAAGTAGTTCTAACTGTTTGTCTTCTGTCACTCGAGCAAAAAATGCTGGTCCATTCGGGAAAACATTCATTGAAAGTACAAAGTGAACAGGAAATTTAGATACTTCCTCTTGTATTTCAGTGTCCACTTGACTTGCCATGACCAAGCCACGACCAATAACATCCATCATGAGCTTAACGTAGGCAAGTTGCAGAGTCGGCTTTACCGCTTTTGTCGAAATCACTCGCGTATCCCTTGTTAAAATTATGCGAAAGCAAATTTAGAGTAATTACTCTAATCCATTTTTATTTCATCGCAAAGCGATTTATTCATATTTGACTTTAGGGTCATTAAAGTACCCAGTACTATTAATATACTCAATAAAGTCCTGACAAAGTTGACCAAATGATGGATAAGGAGTCACTAAATCTTGTATACGTACCATTTCTAAGCCTGCATAGCCGCAAGGGTTGATGGTCTGGAATCCATCTAAGGCACAGTCTAAGTTTAATGCTAATCCATGATAACTACGACCACGACGAATTTTAAAACCTAAAGAACCAATCTTACGACCATCTACATATACACCAGGTGCATCGGGTTTGGCATAAGCTTCAATTCCATATTTTTTTAAAACATCTATCATGAATTGTTCAGCAAAACTGACCAATGTACGTACGTTCCATTTTAGACGATTAAGATCAAACATGAAGTAAGCCACAAGTTGACCGGGTCCATGCCAAGTCACTTGTCCGCCACGGTCAGTTTGTACGACTGGAATATTTGATGAAATTAGGATGTGCTCAGGTTTACCAGCTTGACCTTGTGTTAAGACATTATGATGTTGAAGTAACCATAACTCATCAGGCGTATCTTGATCACGCTCGTTTGTTAAGAGTTTCATGGTTTCGAACTTGCTTTGATAATCTTGTAAATCGTTCCATTGGCGAATGATCAAGTTGGGTTTATCAAGGCTCATCACAATATCTTCCTATAAGTTGGTTTCTGCGGCACCCAGTTAATATCTGCAAGATAGAAGCCGAAAACCCTGTAATTTTAAAGGATTTTATAATAGGGTTTCTAAATATTTGTATTGTTTTTTCACTGTTTGATAGCTTAAAAATTTCTCAAAAAAATACCACAGTAAGAGTGTCTGACTGTGGTATTGATTGAAGAACTTAAAATTAAAGCGCAGTTCTAATCTGCGGGCAAGCAGCTAAGTCAGCATAAAGTGCATGAACTTGTTCTAATTCTTCAAAACGCAATTGTGCTGTTAAAGAATGATACTTGCCGGTGCGAGATTCTTGAACTTTTAATGTTGAGTGGTCGAAGTCTGGGAAATGTTTCACCAAAATGTCGACTACAGCAACACGTAATTCTTCACCCGCATCGCCAATAAGTTTAATTGGATAATCCATCGGAAATACCCAAAGATGTTCTTGTAGTTCGCGAGATGGAGTGCGGTCTAACATAAGTTACCTCATGATTTGAAACGCCTGCATTATCGCAGGCGTTTATAGCTCTTTCTATTAAATGGGGCTTGGTTTTGAAATTTCAAGCCTTCAAAACTTAGTCATTTTCCAAGAAAGAACGTAAGTGTTCAGAACGAGAAGGGTGGCGTAATTTGCGCAATGCTTTCGCTTCAATCTGACGAATACGTTCACGTGTTACATCAAACTGCTTACCCACTTCTTCTAGGGTGTGATCGGTTGGCATATCAATACCAAAACGCATCTTCAATACTTTTGCTTCACGTTCAGTTAAGTTTTCCAATACTTCGCGTGTTGCTTCTTTTAAGCCTTCTGAAGTCGCAGCATCAATTGGAGAAGTGATGTTTTGATCTTCAATGAAATCCCCAAGATGCGAATCTTCATCATCACCAATAGGTGTTTCCATTGAAATTGGTTCTTTGGCAATCTTAAGTACCTTACGAACCTTAACTTCATCCATTTCTAAACGTTCACCTAATTCTTCAGGTGTTGGTTCACGGCCCATTTCTTGTAACAATTGACGAGATACACGGTTGATCTTGTTAATCGTTTCAATCATATGTACAGGAATACGAATTGTACGAGCCTGATCGGCAATCGAACGGGTAATCGCCTGACGAATCCACCAAGTTGCATAAGTCGAGAATTTATAACCACGACGATATTCAAACTTGTCTACCGCTTTCATCAAACCAATGTTCCCTTCTTGAATCAAGTCAAGGAACTGTAAACCACGGTTGGTATATTTCTTCGCAATCGAAATTACCAAACGAAGGTTGGCTTCTACCATTTCTTTCTTAGCGCGGCGTGCTTTCGCTTCGCCAATCGCCATACGCTTAGAAATATCTTTAATTTCAGCAACGCTTAAACTAAGTTCTTTCTCAATATCTGCAATTTTTTGCTGGAATGCTAAAACATCCGGACGAACTTTTTCTAAATGCGCCTTGATTTCAGCAGGAGCTTTAGCAATCTGTTCATCTAACCAAGCTGGATTAGATTCTTGCTTAGGGAAAGATGTACGGAATTGAGTACGGTCCATACGGCCACGACGTACTGCGTAACGCATGATTTCACGTTCATTGGCACGAATTTGTTCATGTGTGCCACGAATCATTTCAGAAATGATATCGAATAAACGTGGTGTAAATTTAAACATCATGAACACAGTAGCTAATGCTTCTAAAGCTTCATCTGCTTCAGGGCTGTTACGGCCATGTTTCTCAATAATACCTTTTGTTTTAGTCCATGCAGATTCAAGTTCATTAAAACGAATTTTTGCAACTTCAGGGTCTGGACCAGACTCACCTTCAGAATCATCGTCGCTTTCTGACTCTTCATCTTCTTCGTCATCGTCAAGCTTAACTTCTTTTGCTGGTGTAGCTGGCGCATCATCTTCTTCAAGTTCTGTTTCTTCTTCTAGAACTTCAGGAATATCTTCGTCAGTTTCCGGGTCAAGATAGCCAGATAAAATATCGGCAAGGCGACGTTCGCCAGTCAAGAAATCATTATATTCTTTTAATACAACTTCAACAGCATTTGGCCAGTACGCAATTGAATTAAGGACATCACGGATCCCTTCTTCAATACGTTTTGCAATGCTGATTTCACCTTCACGGGTTAACAGTTCAACTGTACCCATTTCACGCATGTACATACGTACAGGATCTGTCGTACGTCCAGGCTCATTTTCAACCGATGCAAGTACGGCAGCAGCTTCTTCTTCAGCAACTTCATCAGCTGTGTCAGTTGACTCACCGAACATGGTATCGTCAGATTCAGGTGCACGCTCGTGTACAGGAATACCAACGTCTTGAAGCATTTGAATAATGTCTTCAATCTGTTCGCTTTCAGTAATCGAGTCCGGCAGATGATCGTTAACCTCAGCGTAAGTTAAGTAACCTTGTTCTTTGCCTCGGCTAATCAGAGCCGCTACTTGAGAAGTAGGGGAATGCATATCGCTCATCTTTGCTTACTCTTCGTTGAATCTGTGGCAGTGAAAAACCGTGCATGATAGCACAATTTGCTTGAAATGTTTTGGGTTTGATCGGTAACCGTTAAATAAAAAATATCTTTGAATTCACGTCTGTTTTTTGAATATTGGGCTAAAATCATTTTTTTCAAGCTTAAATCATAGAAAAGATCATAGAATTTTTTCTTGATCAAAAAAATAGTTAAGTTTTATAAATACACAATTTTTCGGGCGAAAAAAAGTACAAATATGCAGTTTAATGAAAAAAATATAAATAAAACTTGACATGATTCTGTAAGAGAGATAAATAGCGCCTAGACCCATTCACATTTTTTCATTAGAGGTAGTTTTAGTGTCTTCTACAGATTTTGAACTAGATGATAACTACGGTGATGATGATGATGTCGGTTTTGATGAGTCATCAGGCAAAATCACTGCGAAAGAATCATTAGAAAAACGTAGATTAATTGATGATCTATTGGCTCAACGCCGTTTAGAGCGTGAGTTGAAAGATTTTGATTATGATTTAGACGATGATGATCTTGATGATGAAGACTAATCAAATCTGAATAGGGCATCGTCAGCTTAAATGCTATGCTATCGTAGATTTCTTTTTTATAGTCAGGTAACACAATGAGTGCGTTAGATTTAGACCAATTAAGTGAATATCTAGATGGAGACCACAATGAGTATGGTCTAGATTTCGCTGCAACTCATGGTTTTCTGTGTGCAATTGCAGTAGGCCCTCAGTTTGACCGTTGGTTAGATGAGCTATTTGATAATAACCATAAAAAGGTTCCTGCTGAAATTATTCAGCAAATCAAGGCGTGGTTAGAGTCAATTCGACAAGACTTAGCAAATGAGAATGGAATTGTATTTCCATTTGAAATTGAAGAAGCTGATGTTGAATCTAGCTTAGGCGACTGGAGTGTGGGATTTGTTGATGCAATGTTCTTAAATGAAGAGGCATGGTTTGCCCCTGAACATGAAGAACAATTAATTGATTTAACTTTACCAATGATGGTATTTAGTGGAATTGATGAAGAAGATCCGCAGATGGAATCTTTCCGTCGTAATGGACAGTTAATGGATGAACTGGCAGAAGAAATTCCAGATAATTTGAATGAATTATACTTGATGTATCATACTCCAAATTAATTTATTAGAAGAAATAATAAATAACGTCCTTTCTAGGGCGTTTTTTATTACCTGAATTTTTTAATAGGTAATTGAGTATAATAATATTTTTACATTAATTTTATTTATATATAATATTTATTATTATTTTAATAATTATGCTTTTAATAGAGTTTAATTTACCTATCATCATGTATTAGTCCATGATCGATATAAAAATCTTTAGTGTTATAACAATGCGATTTAATATGAATATAATTTGTAAAATTAGTGGCTTGCTCTCAGTAATATTGCTTATAGCTTGTGGTGGTGAAAATAGTAACAGTGTTAGTGAAGCGAAAATTTCACAATCTAATCAAAATGAAGTTACTTATAAATTAATCTCTGGTACAGCATTTTCAACTTCTGCTTTGAATGGTGCAAATGTAACAGCAATTTGTAAAGATGGAATCGGTTTTAAAAATACTGTAAATGTTAATACCCAAGGTAAATGGCAAGGTGAAGTAGACAATAGTAAGTTTCCTTGTCGTTTACAGGTAAAAGCTAATGGACAAAGCTACTATAGTTATGTTGAGCGTGAGGGTAATGTAAATATTAATCCCCTTACGGATATGGTCGTTGCTTATGCCAGTAACCAAGTTCCTGCAACGTGGTATCAATCTGGAACTATGGCTACAGAAAAGTTAAATTCTGCAAATTTTGCTTTGGTAACTGAGCTTATTAAAAAGGGGTACGGTGTTAATAATGATGTGGATCTATTTAATGCTGAGATGAAAGTAAATAGCCCTATTCATCAAGCTATTCAAGAGTTATTGGAAGCTATTAAGAATAATAGAAATATTAAAGACTATGATGCACTATTAATGTTAATTAAAGATGGAAATTTATCTCAATTACCGATGAAATCAGATCAAATTCTTGTCAATCCTTTGAATATTAATATAGATACGACAGCTTGCCAACAATATGACTCAGGTATAATCGAAAGATATAATTATTGTACTTCAAATGTTTTGCCTGATTTTAAGGAAGATCAGTTAATTACACCTTTTGGTGAAAAGTGTAATTTAACAAAAGTGGGCGATATGCTCACAGTTAGTAATGGTAAATTGACTATATCTACGTTTATCAATAAAGACGAGAATGATGGGATTCCTTCGAAAACATCTATTGGTACTTTATTTGTAGCCTCTAATCCTGTTTCATCGGCCCAAGAGGATGTTTTATATAATATTGGAATCTCGTTTCTAGCCGATGGGCAAATTAATGGTATAAGTGCTGGTAATGGAAAGGGTGATGCATTGGTTTGTGCAACAACTAGATCACGTACCTGATAACAACGGATTGTATCTTAAATTAGCTTTATATAACTTATTATGAAAAAAAAAGGGGCATCATTTGATGCCCTTTTTAAATTAAAAATTATAAACGTTTACGTTTTGCAGCTGCAATTTGCGACTGGCGCATACGGAAACCAGCTTTTTGTTTTTCAGTTGTCTTGTCGATGCAATACACGCATGAAACACCATGTTCATAACTTGTTAAAGCTGACTCTTCTGGAGTTAATGGCCAACCACACGCATGACATTTAATATTTACGCCTTCTTCAACGCCATGAGTTACAGCTGTACGTCCGTCAAATACGAAACATTCGCCTTCCCATAAACTTTCATCGGCTGGGGTTTCTTCTAAGTATTTAAGGATACCGCCTTTGAGGTGATAAACCTCTTGGAAGCCTTCTTGAAGAAGTAAAGATGTTGATTTTTCACAGCGAATACCGCCTGTGCAGAACATCGCAATTTTTTTATCTTTATGTTGCTCTAGCTCTTTTTTGACATATTCTGGGAACTCGCGGAATGTCTCAGTTTTCGGGTCGATTGCACCTTTGAAAGTACCCGCCTTATATTCATAGTCATTACGCGTGTCGATTAAAATTACATCATCACGTGCAATTAAATCATTCCATTCTTTTGGATCAAGGTAGTGGCCCACTAAGTCGCGGGGTTTAACCTCAACACCTAAAGTCACAATTTCTTCTTTAAGTTTAACTTTCATTTTACGGAAAGGTTTGTCAGAGCTATGGGATTCTTTGTATTCCATAGAAGCAAAACCTTCATTAAGCAAAAATTGATAGAGACTATCAATTGCTACACGATCGCCCGCAACAGTACCATTAATTCCTTCACCTGCTACAATCAGAGTTCCACAAAGGTTAATTGTTTTCACTAGGTCTAATAGACGTTGCTGAAGATCTGCAGGATCTTGAACTTCTTTAAATTGATATAGTGCTGCAACAACCCAACCCGCGGTCGCTTGCTGTTCTACAGGTGCAAGCTGTTCTACAGTAGCGTTCATGGAAAACTCCAAATGTATTAAGATATAAATTTAAGGCGCATATTTTAGCGCGAAAATGTGTAATAAGCGAGAAAACCATAAAAAGTATATGGTTTATTTAAGGAGTTTGTTTTGAGTAATGATCATCGAATGCTCTCTCTCACCCCATGTGCAGGGCGTTGTTCAACAGTTTTTGGTGATCAGGTGTGCCGTGGTTGTCGCCGTTTTAACCATGAAGTGATTCAATGGAATACGTATACAGCAGAGCAACGCTTGGCTGTGTGGAAGCGCTTAGATGATCAGTTGAATCAAATCCTAGTACCTATGTTGCCTCATGCGAACTTACAGCATGTAGAGGGATTTATTTTAAGTAAGCGTGTTCGGTTGATGGAAGGGGCGAGTAAAGGTCGCAAGCTTTATCATGCTTTAAAAATATGTGAAAAAAATAAGCATCTGGCAACAGAAAGTGGTTTGGGTATTTCAGAACCTCAAGTCAAAACAATCTGGGTTGAATTTGAAAGACGTGTTCTAGCTTTGGCTAAAGCGAGTTATGAGTTGGCTTGGTTAAGAGCCGATGGAATTAGTCATCATTTATTAAGCGTGTTTGATGAAGAATAAGTTTTAAAATTGAATTGAAAATATCACAATAAAAAAGCTGCCAGAAGGCAGCTTTTTTATCATTAATTTTCTTTCGAATATTAACGTTTGATGTCGCGCTGAGTCGGGCCAGTGTAAAGCTGACGAGGACGACCGATTTTGTATGGTGCGCTGTGCATTTCTAACCAGTGGCTGATCCAACCTACTGTACGTGCAAGAGCAAAGATTACTGTAAACATTTCTGTTGGGATACCAATCGCTTTAAGGATGATACCTGAGTAGAAGTCTACGTTAGGATAAAGTTTACGTTCAACAAAGTACGGGTCGTTCAATGCAATACGTTCAAGTTCCATAGCAAGCGCTAATTGAGGATCATTGATATTTAATGCTTCAAGAACTTCGTCACAAGTTTGTTTCATGACTTTAGCACGTGGGTCGAAGTTTTTGTACACACGGTGACCGAAGCCCATGAGTTTAACTTCTTTACGTTTTACTTTTTCCATGAACTCAGCAACATTTTCTACACTGCCGATTTCATCAAGCATCTTAAGAACAGCTTCGTTTGCACCACCGTGAGCAGGTCCCCAAAGCGCAGAAATACCTGAAGAGATACATGCGTATGGATTTGCACCAGTAGAACCAGCAAGACGTACTGTAGATGTCGAAGCATTTTGTTCGTGATCAGCGTGAAGCGTGAAGATACGATCCATTGCACGAGCAAGAACAGGATTTACTTTGTAATCACGGTCAGCAGGAGTAGCAAACATCATGTGTAAGAAGTTTTCCGCGTAATTTAAGTCATTACGTGGATAGATGAATGGTTGACCTACTGTGTATTTGTAACTCCAAGCAGCAAGCGTTGGAATTTTTGCAATTAGACGAATCGCAGTGATTTCACGGTGATTGATGTCTTCAATGTCGAGGTTGTTGTGATAAAACGCAGATAATGCACCAACAACACCAACCATGATCGCCATAGGATGAGCATCACGACGGAAACCATTGAAGAAACGGCTAACTTGGTCGTGAACCATAGTATGAGCACGAACTTTGGCATCAAATTCTGTTTTTTGTTCAGCAGTTGGGAGCTCGCCATTTAATAATAAATAACAAGTTTCAAGATAGTCTGCTTGAGTTGCTAACTGGTCGATTGGGTAACCGCGGTGTAATAAAATACCTTTGTCACCATCAATGAACGTAATTTTAGACTCGCATGCAGCTGTCGCCATAAAACCAGGATCGAAAGTAAAATGACCTTCTTTCAATATGCTGCTGACATCAATTACATCTGGACCTAAAGTGCCACTGTAGATTGGTAAACCAATTTCTTTGCCATCAAGATGTAATACGGCTTTTTTGCCATTTGCTTCAGACATTCAATAGATCTCCTGTCCTGGTGAATGTTGATCTGACTCGAAATCCTAATGTTCTCATGTGCGAATCAGACGGTGTCAAAATTTGCTATAAGATTAGTGAGTACTGAAATTTTGTCAATTATACTTATGGATAAAAAATAACGTTCTCACAGAGAGTTAGTCATCAAGACCCGAGCAAAAAAGTCAGTAAAATCACTGCATCGGGATGGTATAATAAGTCAATTCAACTAGAACGTGCAGAAAAAAAATGAAGTATCAGTACAATTGTAAGCAAATTTTTAAATTAAGATGAGGAATGGTAAGTCGGTAGAAAATGCCAATCCAATTAAAAAAATCATAAAACTCATGGTGTAATTTAAAATTGCTAATCAAAAAAAACTCTATTTTTATTTAGTTGTAACAAAGAATGTTGATGTTTTTTTAAGTTTAATTGTATAAAAAATAGCTAATTGAACAGCTTTAAAATAATTAAAAATTTTATTTTCAATAAAAATTGCTTTCTCAAATGTATTTTAGATTGACTAATTTGTATTGAATCCAACTAACTTCACTTAATTGAATTGTAGCTTTTATTGAAAATATGAGCAGTTACTAACATTTTTCTATTTATATGATGAATTTATGACTTTATCTTTAGTCTAAAATTTGCTTATTTAAAAGAAATTGCAGAAAAAATGAAATTAAATAAAAAGTTATTTTAAACAATAACATGATGAAACTCTGCATGCGATTTTAATAGGGTTAACAGGGTGATATCATTGTTAATGATTCTTATTTAATTGTTTTTTGCTTAAATGGGAAAGTGGATTGTTTGTATTTTGATACTTCGCGTTTTATAATTCAGTGTCGTTTATAGGTTAGGCATGAGCTGTGCTTGCCTAACAATGCCAGCTTTCCTTGGAATTAATTCAACAAACTCCGGTCGGAGTTTCTACCTACAGGATGCCCGCTGTGAAAAGCAACAGACCTGTCAATTTGTCCATGGGTCAGGTGTTAGCGGTAAATTTACGCTCACCCGTGGCTATTGCATCAATTTTACACCGTTTATCAGGTGTCATCGTTTTCTTATTAGTACCAGTTCTATTATGGATTTTAGATAAATCATTATCTTCACCAGAAGGATTTGACTACGTTAAAAATGTCGTGTTTGGAAATATCCTTGTGCGTTTTATCGTTTGGGTATTTGTAGCCGGCTTGTTATTCCACTTTATTGCTGGAGTAAAGCACTTACTTGCAGATTTAGGTTTTGCTGAAGAACTGCAAAGTGGTCGTATAGCAGCGACAATTTCATTGATCTTATCTGTGGTAGCTATTATCGCAGCCTTTATATGGATTATGTTCTAATGAAAAGTGCTACAGGTTTAACTGGTTCAGGTTCTCGTGATTGGTTTATCCAGCGTGTAAGTGCGGTTGTACTTGCAGCCTATACTGTTGTTCTTTTGGGTTGGATTCTCTGCAAAGGTGGATTTGACTATCAACAATGGGCTGGTTTCATGATGACATTACCAATGAAGATTTTCTCTTTATTGGCAATTTTATCGCTTATCGCACACGCATGGATTGGTATGTGGCAAGTTTTTACTGACTATGTCACTACTCGTCAAATGGGTCCTTCAGCGAAAGGTTTACGCCTTGTACTGACGACGGCTGTCATTATTGCAGTGTTTGTGTACGCAATCTGGGGTATCCAGATTTTCTGGGCGAATTGATAGGAAGACATCATGGGCGCGATAACCCCTAAAGAAGATTATTCAAATATTCAAAACCTCACTTTCGATGCAGTTATCGTTGGTGGTGGTGGTTCTGGTATGCGTGCATCTTACCAACTTGCTCAAGCAGGTTTGAAAGTTGCAGTACTCACTAAAGTTTTCCCGACACGTTCGCACACTGTAGCTGCTCAAGGTGGTATCGGTGCGTCGTTAGGTAATATGCAAGAAGATAACTGGCATTTCCATTTTTACGATACAGTAAAAGGTTCTGACTGGTTAGGTGACCAAGACGCAATTGAATTTATGTGTCGTGAAGCACCAAAAGTTGTGTATGAACTTGAACACATGGGTATGCCGTTTGACCGTAACGCTGATGGTACAATTTACCAACGTCCGTTCGGTGGTCACTCTGCTAACTATGGTGATAAACCAGTTCCACGTGCTTGTGCAGCTGCGGACCGTACAGGTCATGCATTATTGCACACGCTTTATCAAAGCAACGTGAAAATGGGTACTCAATTCTTCGTTGAGTGGATCGCTCTTGATTTGATTCGTAACGAAGCTGGTGATGTTCTTGGTGTAACAGCAATTGACCAAGAAACTGGTAACATTTCAGTATTCCAAGCAAAAGCGACATTATTTGCTACTGGTGGTGCTGGTCGTGTTTACCGTGCATCAACAAATGCTTATATCAACACTGGTGACGGTCTTGGTATGGCTGCTCGTGCTGGTATTCCATTACAAGATATGGAATTCTGGCAATTCCATCCAACGGGTGTTGCGGGCGCTGGTGTATTGTTGACTGAAGGTTGTCGTGGTGAGGGTGCAATCCTTCGTAATAAAGACGGCGAACCGTTCATGGAACGTTATGCACCGACTTTAAAAGATTTGGCTCCACGTGACTTCGTTTCACGTTCTATGGACCAAGAAATTAAAGAAGGTCGTGGTTGTGGTCCAAAAGGTGATTATATCTTACTTGATATGACTCACTTAGGCGCTGATACAATCATGAAACGTTTACCATCTGTATTTGAGATTGGTAAAAAATTCGCGAACGTTGACATTACAAAAGAAGCGATTCCTGTAGTACCAACAATCCATTATCAAATGGGTGGTATTCCTACGAATATGCATGGTCAAGTGTGCTTACCTGAAGTGGGTACAGACAACTACACTAAACCTGTAAAAGGTTTCTATGCAATTGGCGAATGTTCTTGTGTATCAGTACATGGTGCAAACCGTTTAGGTACTAACTCACTTCTTGACTTGGTTGTATTTGGTAAAGCTGCTGGTGAGCACATTATCGATTACGTAACTAAGCATCATGGTGATGAATATGCACCTCTTCCAACAGATGTATTAGGGCAAACACTTGCTCGCGTACGTAAGTTGGATGACTCAACTTCTGGTGAAAATGCTCAAGAAGTTGCTGATGCAATTCGTGATATCGTTCAAGATCACGCTGGTGTATTCCGTACTCAAGCATTGCTTGATAAGGGTGTAAAAGAGATTCTTGCTCTTGAGCCACGTGTGCGTAATATCCACTTAAAAGATAAATCTAGAGTATTTAACACTGCACGTGTTGAAGCGCTTGAAGTTGAAAACTTGTATGAGGTTGCAAAAGCAACTCTAATTTCAGCTGCTGCGCGTAAAGAGTGTCGTGGTGCGCATACTGTAGTTGATTATGAATTACCAGCTGATCACCCAACTTATTCATACGGTCGCCGTGATGATGAGTGGATGAAACATACGTTATGGTATTCATCAGATAACCGTTTGGAATATAAGCCAGTGCGCTTCAAACCGTTGACTGTTGATGCAATTCCGCCAGCACCACGTACATTCTAATCGGGAGTATAAAGATGAGTAGAGGTACTCGTACATTCGAAATCTACCGCTATGATCCTGATAAGGATAAAGCGCCGTACATGCAAACTTTCAAGCTTGAATTGACTGACAAGCACCGCATGTTGCTTGATGCATTGCTTGCATTGAAAGTTCAAGACGAAACGTTAACATTCCGTCGCTCTTGCCGTGAAGGTATTTGTGGTTCGGATGGTGTGAATATCAATGGTAAAAATGGTTTAGCTTGTTTAGAAAACCTAAATGATTTACCAGAGAAAATCGTAATTCGTCCGTTACCAGGTTTGCCGGTAGTTAAAGATTTGGTTGTTGATATGAACCAATTCTATGATCAATATGACAAGATTCAGCCATTCTTGATCAATAACCAACCAGCTCCACCTAAAGAGCGTTTACAATCTCCTGAAGAGCGTGAACACTTAAATGGTTTGTATGAATGTATTCTTTGTGCATGTTGTTCAACTTCATGTCCATCATTCTGGTGGAACCCTGACAAGTTCTTGGGTCCTTCAGCTTTGTTGAATGCATACCGTTTTATTATCGATTCTCGTGATACTGCAACTGCAGACCGTTTGGCTCGTCTTGACGATCCATTCAGTTTGTTCCGTTGTAAAGGTATCATGAACTGTGTGTCAGTATGTCCTAAAGGTCTAAACCCTACAAAAGCAATCGGTCACATCCGTAATATGCTATTAGATCAAGCGGGTTAATTCTGCACAAATAGAGAACGCACATCCTTGATGTGCGTTTTTTTTTAACTTTATAATGTAAACTTTAGACTTTGGTCGAAAAAGATGAGGTTTTTATATATTGCACCATATATTAAAAGATAAAATCGCATATGTATTTCGCCAATTTATAGGTGGTATGTGTCAAAAAAATCAATCGTTCGTTAAGAACATGATACGATTTGCCACAAAGTTATAGGTGAAAAAAGCGTATACTAGTGAAATTAATTTAAGTAGCACAATCTTAGATCTGTGCTTAATTTTTATGGTTAAAGTCATTTTAGAAAAGTTAATTTTAAAGTTAATTTTTCTAAAAAGATTTGCAAAAAATTGCTCGGTTTTAATCGAGTATAAGGTGAGTGATGATGCCATTGAGGGTGTTGTGATTCATTAATTACCTATGGAGTTTCCTCTCTAGGTAGTATGACGCCCCATGGTCTTGAAGACCTGTTGGGTAAGTAATGCCTTTTTTACCAATTTGGCATTATGCATCATGGGTGTGCTTAAAAGGCAGCCTGTAATATTTTTTGCAATAGGAAATGGGTCCACAAATGCAAGAAGTTGCTGACGCATTGCGTCTTGACACTGAACTTTCCGCTGATAGTGCAGCGTATATTGAAGAACTTTACGAGCAGTACCTGTCTTCCCCAACCTCTGTAGCTGAGGACTGGCGCCAATATTTCGATAAATATCCAAAGGGTGACCAACCACACGGCGCTGTGCGTGAGCAATTCCTATTACTAGGACGTAATGCTAATCGTGTTCAACCTGTTGTACAAAGTACGGTAAGTACTGAGCATGAACGTCGTCAAATTGGCGTTTTACAACTTATTGCTGCTTATCGTAATCGCGGACATCAAAAAGCTAAGTTAGATCCATTAGGTCTTGCTAAGCGTGAAGAGATTCCAGATTTAGAGCTTTCAGCTCACGGTTTAACCAAATCAGATCTAGACACAGTATTCAATACCGGTAATCTTGAGATCGGTAAGAGCGAAGCGACGCTTGCTGAAATGATTGAAGCAATGGAAGCAATCTATTGTGGTTCAATCGGTGTTGAATATATGCATATCGTGGACACAAAAGAAAAGCGTTGGATTCAACAGCGTCTTGAAAGTGTTCGTGGTCAGCTTAATTTTACAAATGATCAAAAGAAAGGGTTCCTGGAGCGTTTAACCGCTGCAGAAGGACTTGAAAAATACCTAGGCAATAAATACGTTGGTGCTAAACGCTTTGGTGTAGAAGGTGGTGAATCTTTTATTCCTATGGTGAATGAAATCATTCAACGTGCTGGTGCTGTTGGTTGTAAAGAAGTTGTTATTGGTATGCCACACCGTGGCCGTTTAAACCTTCTTGTTAATATTATGGGTAAAAACCCTGCAGACTTGTTTGGCGAGTTTGAAGGTAAAGCTATTCATAAGAAAGGTTCTGGCGACGTTAAATACCATCAAGGTTTCTCAAGTAATGTAATGACTCCTGGTGGCGAAGTTCACTTGGCATTAGCATTTAACCCATCTCACTTGGAAATCGTTGGTCCTGTAGTTGAAGGTTCTGTGCGTGCACGTCAAGTGCGTCGTAGAGACATCGGCGGTGATGACGTATTACCAGTGATTGTTCATGGTGATGCTGCATTTGCAGGTCAAGGTGTGAACATGGAAACCTTCCAGATGTCACAAACTCGTGGCTATACGGTTGGTGGTACTGTACACATTATCGTGAACAACCAAGTTGGTTTTACAACTTCTGATCCACGTGATGCGCGTTCTACTGAATATTGTACTGACGTTGCAAAAATGATTCAGACGCCAATTTTCCATGTGAATGGCGATGATCCTGAAGCAGTAATCTTTGCTACTCAATTAGCACATGATTTCCGTCACGAATTCCGTAAAGACGTAGTACTTGACTTGTTCTGTTACCGTCGTCGTGGTCATAACGAAGCAGATGAGCCGTCTGGTACACAACCATTGATGTATCAAGTGATTGCTAAAAAAGCAACAACTCGTACACTCTATGCAGATCAACTTGTTCAAAACAAAGTAATTGATCGTGCTGAAGCAGACCAAATGGTTGAAGATTACCGTGCAGATTTAGAAGCCGGAAACCATGTAGCAAATGCTTTGGTGCTTGAACCAAATACAAAAATGTTTGTTGATTGGACACCTTATTTGGGCCATGACTACACAGACGATTGGGATACTTCATTTGACTTAAATCGCTTAAAAGAATTAGGCGAGGGCATGAGCAAACTTCCGGAAGGATTTGTTATGCAGCGTCAAGTGCAAAAAGTAATTGAAGATCGTGTGAAAATGCAAACTGGTGAAACTGCATTGAACTGGGGTGCTGCTGAAACTTTAGCTTACGCAACCTTGATCGATGAAGATTACCTTGTTCGTATTACTGGTGAAGACGTTGGGCGTGGTACATTCTCGCACCGTCATGCAAAATTGCATAATCAGGTAGATGGCTCAACGTATATTCCGCTTTGTCACGTTAAAGAAAACCAGCCTCGTTTTGCAATTTACGATTCTTTATTATCTGAAGAAGCTGTTCTTGCATTTGAATATGGTTATGCAACTACAATTCCTAAGAGCTTAATTATTTGGGAAGCACAATTTGGTGACTTCGTAAACTGTGCTCAGGTTGTAATTGACCAGTTCATTGCTTCTGGCGAGACTAAGTGGGAACGAGTTTGTGGTTTAACAATGTTGTTACCACACGGTTTCGAAGGTCAAGGTCCAGAGCATTCATCAGCTCGTTTAGAACGTTTCTTACAGTTATGTGCTGAAGATAACATGCAAGTGATCACTCCAACGACACCTGCACAGATTTTCCATGCATTACGTCGTCAAGCTGTACGCCCAATTCGTAAGCCATTGATCGTAATGTCACCGAAATCTTTACTTCGTCATAAACTTGCGACTTCTACTTTAGAAGAGCTTGCAAATGGTTCATTCCAAACTGTAATTGACGAAATCGACCAAATTAACAAGTCAGATGTAACTCGTCTTGTACTTTGTGGTGGTAAAGTTTATTACGACTTACTCGAAAAACGTCGTGAACAAAACTTAACTAACGTCGCAATCGTACGCATTGAACAGTTATATCCATACCCAGAACAACGTCTTGCGGAAATCTTAGCTGCATATCCAAACGTGAAAGAACTTGTTTGGGCACAAGAAGAGCCGAAGAACCAAGGCGCTTGGTTATTTATCGCACCGCGTTTATACGACGATATCTTAAAATCTGGCAAACAAATCCGTATCAGTTTTGCAGGTCGTGAAGCTTCTGCTGCACCAGCTTGTGGCTCACCGTACTTGCATGCAAAACAACAAGCTCAGCTAATTAATGATGCATTGGCAATCGAAGCTGAACAATCAGGAGATTCTCAATAATGGCAACCGAAATTAAAGCACCGGTATTCCCAGAGTCTGTTGCAGATGGAACCATCGCAACTTGGCACAAAAAGGTGGGTGAACCTGTATCACGTGATGAAGTGATCTGTGATATTGAAACCGACAAAGTTGTTTTAGAAGTGGTTGCTCCTGCAGATGGTAGCTTAGTTGCAATCATTAAAGGTGAAGGCGATACAGTTCTTTCTGACGAAGTGATTGCTCAGTTTGAAGCTGGTGCTGGTGCGGCAGCTGCTCCTGCAGTAGAGCAAGAAGTTGCTCAAACTCAAGCTGGTGCAGCTCCTGTTGTTGAGCGCACTGAAGCTGTATCTGGTCAAGCTCCTGCAGTTCGTAAAGCTTTGTCTGAAACTGGTATTGCTGCTGCTGACGTACAAGGTACTGGTCGCGGTGGTCGTATCACTAAAGAAGATGTAGCAAACCATCAAGCTAAACCAGCTGCTAACGTTACTCCGTTAAGCGTAGCTGTTGGTGAGCGCATCGAAAAACGCGTTCCAATGACTCGTTTACGTAAGCGTGTAGCTGAGCGTCTTCTTTCTGCAACTCAAGAAACTGCAATGTTAACTACATTTAACGAAGTTAACATGAAGCCAATCATGGAATTGCGTAAGCAATATAAAGATGCGTTTGAAAAACGCCATGGCGCTCGCTTGGGCTTCATGTCATTCTTTGTTAAAGCTGTAACTGAAGCACTTAAACGCTATCCTGCGGTAAATGCGTCAATTGATGGCGACGATATTGTTTATCACGGTTACTATGACATCGGTGTTGCAGTATCTTCTGATCGTGGTCTTGTTGTACCAGTATTACGTGATACTGATCGTATGAGCTATGCAGAAGTTGAAGCTGGTATTGGTGCGTATGCTGCTAAAGCACGTGACGGTAAATTATCTATCGAAGAAATGACTGGCGGTACTTTCACTATTACTAACGGTGGTACTTTCGGTTCATTACTTTCAACTCCAATTTTGAATCAGCCGCAAACTGGTATCTTGGGTATGCACAAAATCCAAGAGCGTCCTATGGCTGTAAATGGTCAAGTTGAAATCTTACCAATGATGTATTTAGCGCTTTCTTATGATCACCGTATGATCGATGGTAAAGAAGCAGTAGGTTTCTTGGTAGCAATCAAAGAATTGTTAGAAGAGCCAGCTAAACTCATCCTTGATCTTTAATTTCTTCGAATAATATTACCGAGATAGAGTGATCCTCTATCTCGGACCATGGAGATAAACAATGTCTCAACAATTTGATCTTGTTGTTATTGGCGGTGGTCCTGGTGGTTATGAAGCTGCAATTCGTGCTGCTCAACTAGGTTTTAAAGTCGCTTGTATCGAAAAACGTATTCACAACGGTAAGCCATCTTTAGGTGGTACATGCTTAAACGTAGGTTGTATTCCTTCGAAAGCTTTACTTGATTCTTCTCATCGTTATGAAGATACAGTGCATCATTTAGCTGATCACGGTATTACTACAGGTGAAGTGAATTTTGATCTTGCTAAGCTTCTTGCTCGTAAAGACAAAGTTGTTGACCAATTAACTGGTGGTGTCGATCAATTGCTTAAAGGCAATGGTATTGAGTGGTTAAAAGGTACTGGTAAATTACTTGCTGGTAAAAAAGTTGAGTTTGTTTCGCACGAAGGTGAAACTCAAGTTTTAGAACCTAAATACGTGATTCTTGCGTCTGGTTCTGTGCCTGTAAATATTCCAGTAGCTCCTGTAGATCAAGATATTATTGTTGATTCAACTGGCGCATTAAACTTCCAAGAAGTACCTAAACGTTTAGGTGTTATTGGTGCTGGTGTAATCGGTTTAGAGCTTGGTTCTGTTTGGCGTCGTCTTGGTGCTGAAGTTGTTGTATTTGAAGCAATGGATGCATTTTTACCAATGGCTGATAAAGCTTTGGCAAAAGACTACCAAAAACTTTTAACTAAGCAAGGTCTTGATATTCGTATTGGCGCTAAAGTTGCTGGTACTGAGATCAATGGTCGCGAAGTGACTGTTAAATACACCCAAGGTGGCGAAGAAAAAACTCAAACTTTTGACAAATTAATCGTTTGTGTAGGCCGTAAAGCTTATGCAGAAGGTTTATTGGCAGATGATTCAGGCATTAAATTGACTGAACGTGGTTTAGTTGAAGTAAACGATTACTGTGCAACTTCTGTAGAAGGTGTATATGCAATTGGTGACTTGGTTCGTGGTCCAATGCTTGCTCATAAAGCAATGGAAGAAGGTGTAATGGCTGTTGAGCGTATTCACGGTCATGCAGCTCAAGTGAACTATGACACAATCATTTCTGTTATCTATACACATCCGGAAGCGGCATGGGTTGGTTTAACTGAAGAACAAGCTAAAGAAAAAGGTCATGAAGTTAAAACTGGTCAATTCGGTTTTGCTGTAAATGGTCGTGCTTTAGCTGCGGGTGAAGGTGCTGGTTTTGTTAAGTTTGTTGCTGATGCAAAAACTGACCGTTTATTAGGTATGCATGTCATTGGACCTGCTGCATCTGATATCGTACACCAAGGTATGATCGCTCTTGAATTTGTATCTTCTGTTGAAGATCTTCAGTTAATGACATTTGGTCATCCAACATTCTCTGAAGTTGTTCATGAAGCTGCACTTGCTGTAGATGGTCGTGCAATTCACGCGATTCAACGTAAGCGTAAATAAAATAAAGAGCGGTTCTCCGCTCTTTTTCACATTTGATGGTGTGATTAAAAAAACATCAAGGTGATAGAGTAGACAGCAATTTGCATATACAACATGAGAATGTTGCGCAAATTGAAGACAACAAACAAAGTTAAGTAGGTAACTAAATGAACTTACATGAGTATCAAGCTAAAGCGTTATTGAAAGAATATGGTATGCCGGTACAAGAAGGTATCTTGGCAACCAATGCAGACGAAGCAGTTGCTGCATTCGAACAGCTTGGTGGTAAATTCGCGGTAATGAAAGCGCAAGTTCATGCTGGTGGTCGTGGTAAGGCTGGTGGCGTTAAAGTTGCAAAATCTAAAGAAGATGTTATCGAGTTTGCAAATAACATTATTGGTACTCGTCTTGTAACGTATCAAACAGATGCAAATGGTCAACCAGTAAACAGCATTATTGTTGCTGAAGACGTATACCCAGTTGAGCGTGAGCTTTACTTGGGCGCGGTTGTAGACCGTTCTAGCCGTCGTATTACTTTCATGGCTTCTACAGAAGGTGGTGTAGAAATCGAGAAAGTTGCAGAAGAAACTCCAGAAAAAATTATCAAAGTTGAAGTTGATCCATTAGTTGGCTTACAACCATTCCAAGCGCGCGAAGTTGCGTTTGCATTAGGTTTGAAAGACAAGCAAATCAGCCAATTTGTTAAAATTATGGCTGCTGCTTACCAAGCATTTGTAGAAAATGACTTTGCATTATTCGAAATTAACCCACTTTCAGTTCGTGAAAATGGCGATATTTTATGTGTAGATGCAAAAGTTGGTATCGACTCTAACGCGCTTTACCGTTTACCTAAAGTTGCTGCTTTACGTGACAAATCTCAAGAGAATGAGCGTGAATTAAAAGCATCTGAATTTGATCTTAACTATGTTGCTTTAGAAGGTAACATCGGTTGTATGGTTAACGGTGCTGGTCTTGCAATGGCAACTATGGACATCATTAAACTTTATGGTGGTCAGCCTGCAAACTTCCTTGACGTTGGTGGCGGTGCAACTAAAGAGCGCGTAATCGAAGCGTTCAAAATCATCCTTGCTGATACATCTGTACAAGGTGTTTTAATTAACATCTTCGGTGGTATCGTACGTTGTGACATGATTGCTGAAGCAATTATTGCAGCGGTTCAAGAAGTAAACGTAACTGTTCCAGTTGTTGTTCGTTTAGAAGGTAACAACGCTGAGTTAGGTGCTAAATTACTTGATGAATCTGGTTTGAAATTAATTTCTGCGAACGGCTTGTCTGATGCCGCAGAAAAAGTTGTAGCTGCAGTTAAAGCGTAAGGGGAGTATCAATCATGAGCGTATTAATTAATAAAGACACTAAAGTATTGGTACAAGGTTTTACTGGTAAAAACGGTACTTTCCACTCTGCACAAGCTTTAGACTACGGTACAAAAGTTGTTGGTGGTGTTACTCCAGGTAAAGGTGGTACTACTCACCTTGACTTGCCAGTATTCAACACAATGAAAGAAGCTGTACGTGAAACAAATGCAGATGCATCTGTAATTTATGTACCAGCTCCATTCGTTTTAGATTCTATCGTTGAAGCGGTTGATTCAGGTGTTGGCCTAATCGTTGTGATCACTGAAGGTGTTCCAACAATCGACATGCTTAAAGCAAAACGCTACTTAGAAACTAACGGTAACGGTACTCGTTTAGTTGGTCCTAACTGCCCAGGCGTGATCACTCCAGGCGAATGTAAGATTGGTATTATGCCTGGTCACATTCACCAACCAGGTCGTATTGGTATCATCTCGCGTTCAGGTACATTGACTTATGAAGCTGTTGCTCAAACAACTAAGCTTGGTTTAGGTCAGTCTACTTGTATCGGTATTGGTGGTGACCCAATCCCAGGTATGAACCAAATCGAAGCTCTTCAATTGTTCCAAGACGATCCAGATACTGATGCAATCATCATGATCGGTGAGATCGGTGGTACAGCGGAAGAAGAAGCTGCTGAATTCATCAAATCTAACGTGACTAAGCCTGTAGTAGGTTACATTGCTGGTGTAACTGCACCTAAAGGTAAGCGTATGGGTCACGCTGGTGCGATCATTTCTGGTGGTCAAGGTACTGCAGAAGAGAAATTCGCTGCATTTGAACGCGCGGGAATGGCTTACACTCGTAGCCCAGCTGAGCTTGGTTCAACAATGTTACAAGTTTTAAAAGAGAAAGGTTTAGCATAATTCGTTAGATTTTGATCTTTAAAAAAAACCCCAATGGAGACATTGGGGTTTTTTATTAAAATGAAATGATATTAATTTTTTTGAATGATATTTAAATTCCATATATTTCCTATTTTCATTCTTTAAGATGAAAAAGAAGAGCCTTATGACTAATACCAATTTTCATGAATAATTTAATATTCAATTGCTTATAAATATTCCCTTTTAAAGAGAAATGTTTAGCCTCATTCATTAGATTTTAATCTTAAAACCCCAATGGAGATATTGGTTTTTTACTGGGAAATATAATTGGAGTATTCATGGACTTAGTCTACTAAATAAAATCTAGTAGACTAGTTGTATCCTTACAAAAAATATCAATGACAAAGGCAATCGTCATGTATGTGAAAATATCTAGTGTGACTCTCTTTTGCACTTTAATTTCGGGGTGTGCCACAAATCCAGAAAAGTTACAGACACCAGTTGAACTTACTTGTATTTTCCTCAAAGAGCCTCTTTCAACTACAGGGCTCTATGGTCCACTCAATGTGGAGTGGACCACCCGTCTAGAAAGAGGGCCATATTGGTCAGAAAAGATAGATGAAAAGGGCACATTCTTTCGAGGGGCACCTGGTAGTATTTCAATTCGAAGCCCAGACTATCCATCAATACCAGGACAACCTGCAGCAACTGACGGTGGCTTTTACTTACCAAAAGACCCTAAGGAGCCAGTCAAAATTTATCGCTACTTCACAACAAAGGCAGTACCTGTTGAAGTTCCATCTGACAATGTGACGTGTAATACTCTAGCTTATACTAAAGAATCTGCATCCCATAAGGTTAGTCTGGTATCCTTTGCCACAGCTGGCGCAGTAGGAGGTGCTACTGGCGCCATAATTGGTAAGAACTTTTCCTCAGGAAATGTGAGCTACGGTCAAGCCGCAGGAGCTGGCGCTGCAGGGGGAGCAATCGGTGGATTGATTGTTGCTGCTATCATCAACGCTGAAGTAGGGAAAATCATTGATGGTCTACCAATAAAAGAATCTAGTTTTATGGAAAAGCTTCGCGAACTTGGGGCAAAACGCGAGTCTCTTAAACAAATTTCTTTACTACCAGCTTCTAGTCCATAAAGCTTATTCCCTCACGTTTATTCATCCATCAAGATGTCGCTAGTAGTCAGCACCTTTCTTATTAAACGTTGGGCATCCGCTTCGCTATACTTTTTCAATGCGTGATTTAATTCAAGGGCAGAGATGCCCCTATTTGATATTTTACTAACCTTATACTGAACTTGGTATCTAATTACTCATTTTCACCATAGGAATGGGTGAAACGGAAGATGAAAATTGTAGATCGAACATTTAGCATTTCGGTCTACATTGAAATAGGAGTACTAAACAGAGTGTATCACCCTTACTTAGCTTTTGATTTCAACCCTTGAGTCAAACCATTGCCATCACTACTTTGTAAGCCCAATCCATTCATTAAGTTATCAATCAAAGGCGCTTGTGAGCGATAGCGTAGCGCGCTATTCACCACTTGATCAGACAAAGAAGTTTGAGAATTTTCAACAGAAGCATTACTATAATTCGGTTGAATTTCACCCTAAATTGCCAACATTATTATAGGCAAAAAAATACGCAATGATTGGGGTGATCATTGCGTAGAACAACGAATCTGTAAAAACAGTTTCGGTTTAAGGAGAAATGTCGTGAGGTTCATATCATGTAACCTACATGATGAATAATAGAGATAGTTAAGAAATTCTTCATCGCTATTAGCGTTAATAAGTGTTACTTCACGTTAATAGGGTAAAAGCATGTGAATAGTCGTCAATACATTAGTAATTCTAAAAAATTATGCTATGAATAAAATAAGCATAAAAAAAAGCCCCGAAGGGCTTTTAGTTTTTAAAGGAATTAGAATTTAAATAATCCTAAACCATCTTTAACTTCATCTAAGGTTTGTTGAGTAATAAGACGACACTTATCTGTACCTTGACGTAAAACATCCATAATGTAGTCAGGATCTTTAGCAAGTTCTTCACGACGTTCACGGATAGGGCTAATCAATTCTTTCAAAACACCTTCAAGGCGTTTTTTAACAGTTCCATCACCAAGACCGCCGCGACGATAGTGTGCTTTTAACTCTTCAACTTCTTCTTTATTTGGATCAAATGCATCTAAGTAAGTAAATACAATATTTCCTTCAACCTGACCTGGATCTTCAATGCGAAGATGATTTGGGTCGGTATACATTGCATTTACAGCTTTTTTAATGTCTTTATCAGAAGCATTTAAAACAATGGTATTACCTAATGATTTAGACATTTTTGCCTTACCATCAAAACCAGGTAAGCGTGCCATATTTGAAAGCAAAGCTTTACATTCAGGTAAAAGGTCTTGACCAATCTGACGGTTTACTCGACGTACGATTTCATTGGTTTGTTCAATCATTGGAATTTGATCTTCACCCACTGGAACCACAGTCGCTTTAAAAGCAGTAATGTCTGCCGCTTGTGCAACAGGGTAGCAGAGGAAACCAGCCGGAATGTCACGCTCAAAACCGCGCATTTGAATCTCAGACTTAATGGTCGGGTTACGCTCTAAGCGTGCAACCGTCACGAAGTTAAGATAGAGCATAGTAAGCTCATTCAGTGCTGGTAAGCATGATTGTACGCAAATCGTGGTTTTTGTTGGATCAATGCCTACAGCTAAATAATCTAGAGCAACTTCCAAAATATTGCGACGGACTTTATCTGGGTTGTCTGCATTGTCTGTTAAGGCTTGTGCATCTGCTAACAAGAGATGTTGATGATGGCTATCCTGTAAACCTACACGAGAACGCAAAGAACCGACAAAATGCCCAAGATGAAGTTGTCCGGTTGGGCGGTCGCCTGTCAAAATAATTGGACGCTGATCAACATTACTCATTATTTATTCCACTGTCTTATTGGCTTAATCAGGGGTAGTAAGCCCTGCAATATAAAAGATTGGCATTATTGTACGGGAAATAAAAAAAATTCGTCAGCGATTGGTTAAACTTTTCTTAAAATAATATTGTGAATTTATTCAGTAAAATTACAGAAATTGAAAAAAATCATCTTACAATAGCCTAATAAATACAAACTTGGATAAGAAATGGCAAGTGGCTTACTTTTATTACTAGATGATATTGCAACAATTTTAGATGATGTTGCTTTAATGAGCAAAATGGCAGCAAAGAAAACTGCTGGTGTTTTAGGCGATGATTTAGCTTTAAATGCGCAACAAGTTACAGGTGTGCGTGCAGATCGTGAAATACCTATTGTTTGGAAAGTGGCTAAAGGCTCATTTGTTAATAAACTTATTTTAGTTCCTTTAGCATTGTTGATTAGTGTGGTTGCGCCTTGGCTGATTAATCCGCTATTAATGTTGGGAGGTTTATTTTTGTGTTATGAGGGGGTGGAGAAAGTTCTTCATACCATTATGCATAAAAAGCCATCTACATCAGAAGAAGCAAAAGCAGAATTTGATAGTGAAGAATTAGATTTAGCAAATTTTGAAAAAGAAAAAGTAAAAGGAGCTGTTCGAACAGATTTTATTTTATCAGCTGAAATTGTTGTTATTTCTTTAGGCACCGTGGCTACAGCTAGTTTAATGACTAAGGTAAGCGTACTTAGTATTATTGCTATTGTTATGACAATTGGTGTTTATGGCTTAGTTGGCATGATTGTTAAGATTGATGATTTGGGATTATATTTAACTAAGCAAACTACCTCATTCAAGCAAACTATAGGTCGAGGTTTATTAGCTTTTGCACCTATTTTAATGAAACTACTTTCAATCGTAGGCACCATTGCAATGTTCTTAGTTGGTGGCGGAATTATTAATCATACAATTCCACTACTTCATCACTTAACTGAAAACACAGTGGACCATGTAGAAACGATACCAGCAGTAGGCAATATTATTGGTGCTTTAACACCGACACTGATTAATTTTGGAATAGGACTGGTTGCAGGTGCAATTGTTCTATTAATTGTGAGTTTAATACAAAAAATGTGGCCAAAAAAAGCATCGGGTTCATGATGCCATTCTAAAATAAGAGGGAAATTATGCGCTGGAAAGGTCGTCGAATTAGTACCAATGTGGAAGACCGTCGAGGTGGTGGCGGTGTTAGAGCAGGTGGTATCAGCATTATTGGTTTGGTTGTTGCATTTGTTGCGTGGAAGTTTTTTGGGGTTGATCCACAACAAGCTTATCAGGCAACTCAGCAAGTCACTGCATCACAGCAGTCAAATGCAACTGCACCAGAAAGTTTAACACCCGAGCAAAAAGAAGCCTCTGATTTTGTTGGAACTGTTTTGGCTGATACAGAGGATACGTGGACTCCTATATTTAAACAGTTAGGTAAAACATATACGCCACCAAGATTGGTGTTATTTAGTGGGATGATTCAATCTGGATGCGGTACTGCTCAATCTGCAATGGGACCATTTTATTGTCCAGCAGACCAGAAGGTTTATATTGATACAGAATTCTTTAAAGATATGCGTCAGCAAATGGGAATTTCTGGTGAGCAAAACCAAACTGAACTTTCAAGACAGGATCAGGCAGGCGATTTTGCTCAAGCTTATGTGGTTGCACATGAGGTAGGGCACCATGTTCAAACCTTGCTTGGGATTTCTTCACAAGTACAACAAGCCCGTGCACAAGCGAGCCAAAGAGAAGGTAATCAATTATCTGTTCGCCAAGAATTGCAAGCTGATTGTTTAGCGGGTATTTGGGCGAGTCATAATCAGCAACGTACTCAATTTTTAGAGCAAGGTGATATTGAAGAAGCGATGGATGCTGCCCAAAAAATTGGAGATGATTATTTACAGAAGCGCTCTACTGGTCAGGTTGTTCCAGATAGCTTTACGCATGGTAGTAGTGAACAACGAATGCACTGGTTTCAGGTTGGTTTAAAAACTGGCGATATTAACCAATGCGATACTTTTAATAATCCAGTTTAATCTTTTCTAGGATGAGTCTTGTTAAACATGTTAAACAAGCTCATCCGTTTTTCTTTAGATCATAACTATAAATAATGTTAAGAAATTTAACAGAGTGATAGATTGTTCAATCAATTCGTTAAACTTGTGTCCTAATTTCTGTTTTTATGATTGTGGCATTCTTCATGCCAGTTTTTTATTAAGTTTGGTCGATCTAACAAAGTTTCTCTTATTTGGTCGTTGACCCAGAAGAAGGGTATTCATGGGTAATTTTTTTCTACTACAAGCATTCACAGTGGTTTTTGCGCTATCAATCGCAACCACGATCTTCAATAAGCGCATTTTAGGCTTTCCTCAGGCTATTGGTGTGCCGCTGGTCTCAGCAATTTTTGTCTTTATTTTGCAATGGGGCGCAAGCCTGCTAAACGGTAACCAGTTTATTACCATTAATATTCATAATATTGAAGAAGCCGTGCGCCATATCGATTTTTATGATTTTTTAATTAATGGTGTCATCTGTTTTATTTTAACTTCTTCAGCACTTAAATTTAAAATTTCTGATTTAAAAAGTTACTGGAAGCAAATTAGTATTTTGGCCACCATTGCATTAGTCATTTGCGCCGTTTTATTTGGTGGATTGCTCTACGGATTCCAACTATTGGTTGGATATCATGTGCCAATTCTGGTGCTTTTACTTTTAGGTGCAGCTTTAGGGGCAACAGACCCTATTGGTATTAAAGGTGTACTTAGTTCGATTCGTGCACCGCATCATTTAATTGTTAAGCTGGAAGGTGAGTCACTCTTTAATGATGCAATGTGTATTGCATTGTTTATGACCTTACTCAATGTTTTACAGGGTGAACATTTCTCGTTAATGGCGACACTAGAAGCTCTACTCTATGAAATTGTTGTTGCGGTCGGGATTGGTTGGGCATTTGGGGTAGGGGTGTTGCGTCTATTACGTGGTAAACACGAAATGGAGTCCCTGATTTTGACAACAGCTTTGCTTGCGAGTGGAGCATATTTAGTGGCTTTGTTTGCCCATGCATCAGCACCGATTGCCTGTGTAATAGGTGGTTTAATTGTTGGAAACAAATGGAAAGAAATACGAGAAGAGCGAGAGATTCAAGAAGTTAATCATTTTTGGCATACCGTAGAAGGAATCATCAACTCATTCCTATTTACTTTAATTGGTCTGGAGTTATTTATTCTTGATTTAAACTTTAGCCTAATTTTAGGCGGTATTGTTGCGTTCTTTATCCTACATATCTCTCGTTTTGCAGCCAACTTCATGGCTTTCGCCTTTTTCCCGAATATGCGGAAAATGAAAAGTTATAATGGTAGCTTGACCATTTTATCTTGGGGTGGTGTACGAGGGGGGATTTCACTTGCATTGATTTTGGCGGTTGCCAATATTCCTGCATTAAGTCCTTATAGCAGTATCCTGATTGGCTATACTTTTATTAGTGTGTTGTTATCAGGCATCGTATGTGGTCTGGGTTTACCAGCTGTGATGAATGCTTTCTATTACAATCCGAATGAAGAAACCGAAGGCTTAAAAGGTCTCTATCAACGATTGTGTCATAAGATGAATCGAAGAGGCTTTCAATATATTGTTGGCGAGGATGCTCTAGGTAGAGAAACAATTACCGTTTTTAACCCGGATATTCTGGTTGATCAAAAAACTGAAGATGGAATTGCAACAATGCATGACCCGAATAAGTTACAAGAAGTAAAACGATTTGAGAGCCCGGATAATTTCTAAATATTTGCGGTTTTAAATTTTATATAAGATTTACAAATTAGGTTTTAGTGTAATAGTGAAATATTACCT
>NZ_JADWOM010000028.1:0-40646 GCF_016106645.1 Acinetobacter sp. ACIN00229 | reverse complement strand
AAACAGTTTAACGTGAATCGTGCAGATCAGGACCAGTTTGCCTTGGTGAGCCAACAACGCACCGCAAGCGCGCAAGCCAAAGGCTTTTTTTCTAAAGAAATCGTGGCAGTTGAAATCCCTCAGCGTAAGGGTGATGCTGTTGTGATTGATACCGATGAACATCCACGTGCATCAACTACACTTGAAGGTTTAAGCAAACTTAAGCCTGTTGTAAAAGCAGATGGGTCTGTGACTGCGGGTAATGCTTCAGGCATTAATGATGGTGCAGCAGCTCTACTGATTGCTTCTGATGAGGCAGTTCAAGCTTACAACCTCAAACCACGTGCCAAGATCATTGCTTCAACAGCTGTAGGTGTAGAACCACGCATTATGGGTTTTGCTCCAGCACCAGCCATTAAAAAACTACTGAAACAAGCCAACCTGACTTTAGATCAGATGGATGTGATTGAGCTGAATGAAGCCTTTGCTGCACAAGCTTTAGCAGTGACCCGTGATTTAGGTTTACCAGATGATAGCAACAAGGTAAATCCAAACGGTGGTGCAATTGCATTAGGTCATCCACTTGGTGCATCAGGTGCACGCTTAGTGACTACAGCCCTAAACCAGCTTGAACAGACAGGTGGTCGTTATGCCTTATGTTCAATGTGTATTGGCGTAGGCCAAGGCATCGCATTGATTATTGAACGTGTTGAAGCACTTTAAGGAGAAACAAATGCCATCTTTTCAATCTGCCGATGCACAAATTAACTATCAAACTTTTGGCGAACCGTCGTCCCCTGCTCTGGTGTTTTCCAATTCTTTGGGCGCCAATTATGGTATGTGGCAAAAACAGTTTAATGAGTTAAAAGATCAATTTTTTGTGATCTCCTATGACACTCGTGGTCACGGTTCATCATCTACGCCTGACGGTCCATATACTGTAGAGCAATTAGGTGAAGATGTTGTCCGTTTACTGGATCATCTGAATATTAGCAAAGCTGCTTTTTGTGGAATTTCTATGGGTGGTTTAACCGGTCAATGGCTGGCAATTCACTACCCTGACCGTTTTAGTCATGTGGTTGTGGCAAATACTGCCGCTAAAATTGGACAAGAACAGGCATGGCTTGACCGTGCAAAATTAGTACGTGAGCAAGGTTTACAACCGATCGCAGCTACAGCAGCTTCGCGATGGTTTACAGATCCCTTTATCCAAAGTCATCCTTCAATTGTCAACAACCTATGTAACGACTTAAGTGCTGGCAGCGCAATGGGTTATGCCAATTGTTGTGAGGCTTTGGCTAAAGCGGATGTCCGTGAGCAGTTAAAAGACATCAAAGTTCCAGTATTAGTGATTGCTGGAACTCAAGACCCTGTAACAACTGTTGCAGATGGTGAATTTATGCAACAACGCATTCCTCAATCAAAGCTTGCAGAAATAGATGCCTCTCATATTTCCAATATCGAGCAGCCAGAAGCTTTTAATAAAATTCTAAAAGATTTTTTATTAGGTTAATTTTAATGGCTCAAAAGAAATGGCCTATAAAGGCCATTTTTTATATCTCATGGAATCTTTAAACTTAATACCGAATCATGACCGATTTTAATTCGGTGTAATCTTCAATAAATGCATCTGAAAACTCTCTGCCAATTCCTGAAGCTTTTACCCCGCCAAATGGAACTGATGGATCTAAGAACGTATGCATATTGACCCACAAGGTGCCTGCTTCAATCTTAGGAATTAAACGTAAAGCTTTAGATAAGTCATTTGTCCAGATACTTGCGGTTAAACCAAAGCGCGACTGATTCATCAGTTGAACGAGTTCTTCATCAGTTTCGAATGGCATTACCCCAACCACTGGACCAAAAGTTTCCTCTGAAAATAAAGGATCATCGGTATTTTTAAAGGAAATCAAAGTCGGCTGTACAAAATATCCTGTATGATCTAAAGCTTCCCCCCCTGCAATAATCTGGTTGTTTGCTTTTGCCATATCTAAATAATGTTTCACTTTATGAAAGTGTGGCTGATTAGACAGTGGCCCAAACATACTTCCCTCATCCATAGCCGATCCAATTTTGAAACCAGAGAGTGCTTTGGATAGCTTTTCGACCAATTCATCATATTTTGTATGGTGTACAAAAAACCGCTCTGGCGATGCACAAACTTGACCTTGATGTACAAAAGTTGCTTGGAGCAAAGTCGGTAAAATCTCATCAATATTTGCATCAGCCAAGACGGCTATAGCATTTTTACCGCCCAACTCTAGACTTACCCGAGTTAAATCACTGCTCATCGCAAGTTTACCAATCGCAATACCTGTGGGCACTGAACCTGTAAAAGAGACTTTCTTAACCAGCGATGATTCAATTAAATATTGTCCTGTCTCCCCCTTACCCGTAACCACATTAATTACACCCGCTGGAATACCTGCCTCAATGGCAAGTTCAGCTAAACGTAATAAAGATAAGCTGGCAAACTCACTTGGTTTAAGCACAATGGTACAGCCAGTTGTTAAAGCTGAGCCGATTTTCCAAACACCAATCATCAGCGAAAAATTCCAAGGCACAATCCCTGCAACCACACCAATCGGTTGTCTTAAAGTAAAGGCCGTATATTTCTCACCTTGCATAGACGGAATAGAGGGTTGCATGGTTTGACCATTAATTTTAGTTGCCCAACCCGCAAAATATCTTAAGAAAATAACAGATTGTGCGACTTCAAGATGTCTTGAAATATTGATAAGTTTTCCAGTAGACAACGACTCGAGCTGTGCAAGCTCTTCACCATATTGCTCAATTAAATCTGCTAGCTTGTTCAGTTTAACGCCACGTTCATACGGCGTAGTTTCAGCCCAAGCATTTTGAAAAGCATGTTCAGCACTTTTCACCGCATTTTCGACATCGTGTTGACTACCAATACTAATTTGAGCAACAACTTGTTCAGTCGATGGATTTACAATATCCACTTTGTCTAAATGCTCGGCAGCAACTAACTTTCCATCAATAAAGTGTCCATGTTGACGTGCCATAAATTGCTGTACGCTTTGTAAAATCTGAACTTCACTCATTTTATTTCTCTCAATTCATTAAAAAGGATCTATTAATAGATGTATTGCAGAATCAACTGCGCATATACATTGGTCTTGTCATCGTAGTTTTGAGTACCACCACTATGGATATCGTGTTTTGGTTTATAGAGTCCCACTAAAGGAATAACGTTGAATTTTTTATTAACCGACCAGACCGAAAATACATCCAGCTCATGTCCGTCTACATTAGTTAAAGACTTATTTACTGTTTTGAACTTATAGGCCAAAGCACCCAACATAAAATTTTCTTTCAAGTTCATCATGTAAGAGACTTGATGAATATCTGCATTTTTATTAAATGGACCAGCATAGTTTCCGGCAACTTCGCCCTGAAACCATGTACCAAACCCGACTGTATTTCCATAAAACATAGGGTCGTATTGGTCTGAAAAATGACTAAAACGATAGCCTAATGAGGGGGTATATTTTGAAGATAAAAAGTTATAGTTCAGCGCTAAGTAGCCAGCATTTTCGTGGCTATCTTTTTTATCTTGCACCACAAACTCAGTTTTAACTTGTAGCTCTGGTAAAGGTTGATAATTCAAGCGTAAGGCATAATTCTTAAGATCCTGACGTCCTGAAACCTGTTCAGCATCTTTAAGATCTAATACGTTTAAATAGGTAAACCCAACGCCCTTATCTTTAAGCTGATACATCAGATCAGTCAAAAATAGTTCAGGTGAAAATTGTGCTTTATTGTCCGATTTTAAATAAGCCAGCTTTAGCGTTGTATTCTCTTGCGGTTTGTATTGAAGCAAACTTGTAAAATCAAAGCTGCGTCGTGCTGCCAGATAATATGCTCCGCCCCGATCTAGGGTGCCATCCGCAGGCGCTTTACCAAGATTTAACGCATCACCCGCAATGAAGAACCCATCACCAATCATGATAATTTGTCGACCGATACTTAAATCATAGGTCGTTAACTCATCTTTATTGGTGCCGTCTTTAAAACCAATGATCCATTCATTCACATCTGTTTTACGTTCTTTGCCATTACTATTTTGGCCGGCGTCACCATCACCAAATGTTGCCGAGCTAATACCGCTCAAGCTTGCATAGAGCTGATTGTTTTTAAAGGTGTAGTTTCCCTTCGCACCATATTTAAGATGACCTTCTTGCCAATTGACTCTTTCATCATCTAGGTTTTCGCCGTTATAGCTTTTGCCGCTACTAAAAGCCCCAAAAGTTGCTTCAAAAGTTGGCTTAATTTCAAGCTCACCAGCATGCACAGTTGAAAAAAATGAGACAAAGAGAGTCCCTCTCACAACCTGAGAAAATAAATTTTTCATTGAGAAATTCCTTTTTTGCGAACGGCCTAACCGTGCTCAAGGATGGGTAACCGATTCGTTACCCACCCTAGATCATGCACCTGTTTAATGATGGTCGTGCTGTGTGTTTTGCTCGTCTTCACCCAAGTTTAAAGTCGGCGTGTTGTCAAAGAAGTTCCAAGGTTTGATGAGTGTATTTACCCATTCTGTTGGCATGATTGGCCACTCTTCAGCACGTGCCACATGCGTTGTACCTGTTGTCATCCACACCACAAGGTCTTTATTTTCAATATTTTCATTGTTGCCAATGAATTGTCCTAAGCCTGTATCATGAGTTGAACGGTTTGAATATTTCCCTTCAGGATAGCGTTCGTCTGGATTGTACTGAGTCACCCAAATTTGCTTATCCATAAAGTTCAAACGTTTAAATAACCATTCATCTTTAGAAAAATTGGCTCCTTTCGCCACAGGGTGTGTTCCACCTGCAAACGGAATGAGTTGGTAAGAAACTGGATTACCTAATTTATTTTCCTTGTTGAAATTCGTGAGTAAGCGAATGGTAGACGGATCAAATTTTTCAGCCGCATTTTGCTCATTCGTAATGACTTTACTATCAATTTGCATTGAGCTTGTACGAACACCACCTTTGTCATTAGCTTTCACCACAGGGTCCATATGCATAAAGCTGTTGTTTTCCCCATCTACGTCCATGTCTAAACGGAAATTATAGATGTGCTGATGCGTTGTACCCACAATATTATGGTCAATTAAAGTTCCATATTTAGTGTCTTCTTTTGCGGTACTGTCATGCATGGTGCGTGATTTAACACCTTTAACAGCTTCAATACCTGTTGCACCCGCATTAATCCCAATTACACCATTTTGGGCAAATACCCAGTCAAACATGTAATCATAGTTCCCCACTGTACTAATCCAGCGCACAACAAGTTCACGGCGGGCTTCACTCGCATCTTGGTTACCAAAAATTTCGTGATGTTTATATTCAGGCCCAGCATAACGTTCAAACACGGCAATGGCATTTGGAATCACTTGTGGCTGGCCTTTATAGTCTGCAATCACGGCATCAAGTAAAACAGCGTTGTCGGGTGCATCTGTTCCCGGAAGAATAGATGAGGTAAGGGTTCCCATACCATATTCGCCAGAGTCCAAATAAGATTTGAAGTACCAACCAATATCAGGGTCACCATATGGAACTACCATTCCACCCAAGTTCCCTTCATACATGACTTTACGCTTAACGCCTTTATCTTTATAGGTCACGGTTGAAAGCTGTAAGCCAACACGAGAATCTAACGCTACATGCAAACACCAGTTCCCCCAATGTATGGTTTGACCTGTAATGCTAAAGTTCTTACCCTCAGGTTCAGAAATATTGAGTGGTTTTAGCTTACTTGCTACGGGCTTATTCGACATATAAGGTCGATTTGCCATCGGCACAGGAATGATCGCACCTTCTTCAATCTTGATAATTTTTTCTTTATCTAAATCGACTACAGCAACTAGGTTCTCAATAGGATGCGCCCAATAATTGCCATCGCCGACATCGAGGTAAGCAACAACTTTTAATATATTGAGTTGTTTGTCTAGACCATCTTTACCGCCAAAATATCCAACAGTTAGTGGAGTAGCAATCACTTTCTTCACATCGGAAATGCCGCGTTTGCGTAACGCGTCTTGATATTCTTTACTTGTCTCAATTACGCGCTGTACAGCTTCAAAATTATCAAGCAGCACCATTCCATGAGTGTCTTTAAGTACATTCCATTTGGTGACTTGTTGAGTGTTAAGGTTAACTTCACCTTCAATCGCTTGACTCCCCTTTAATAAAATAAATGAGGCAATACGATCTTCTTTAAATTCTTTGTGATTAATAAAGTAATCCCAGACTTTGGCTTTTTCAGGTTCTTTAAGCTTTAACTCGGCAAAACGCATATTTTTATAGGCGTATTTCGAGCGATTAATCACATCAAAGGTCTTTTTAATTTCGTCAGAGTTTAGGCTATTGAGCGGGTGAAACGTATTTTCAATTTTAAAAGTTTGATCTAAACCAGACTGGAATACTTCATTAAAAAAGTCTTTTCCAATAACAGGCTTACCATCTTTGATTAGTAAAGGCACGCTGAGCTTGAAAGGTTTGCCGTTCACCAAAACCTGATCTGAATTGGGTTTAGCTCGAACCACCATAGAACCTTTGGTGATCATATAAGTATTGGTAAAATCATCTTTGACAACTTTAGCGCCTTGCTCACTCATGTTTTGATAAAGTGAGACCATTTCGGCCTTGCCACCATGCGCAAACGCTTGAGTATTGAGTCCCCAAAAGCTTGCAGCGATTGATAAGTTAAGTGCCAGTATTTTTTGTATGTCATTCAATAATCGTTGTTTACGCATTGGTTTCATCCTTTTGGTCTATCCCTGAACTATCTGAATCAGACAGTTAAAATGCACTTTCCTGTGAGTGAAATTAATTAGATTAACTTAATAGTTTTATGATTATTAAGCTTATCTAGCCTGCTCTAATGAATTTAATTTCAACACAGTTACATAGGGCTAGCTTGTTCAAGAATGACGTCGAACTTGTCTAAAAATGACATTGTTAGATGAAAGATTTAAACCGACATACCCTCTCTAAATTCTTTAGGGGAGATACCATAAGTCTTTTTAAAGATCTTTGAGAAATGCGCCCCATCCCAAAAACCCCATTTCAAGGCAATTTGGGTAATTGAGCTTTGTTTATTTCTTTTATCAAGCAAATCTGCTTTGACTTTTTCTAGACGTTTGAGCTGTATATATTTGTTAATCGATAATTTTTCTTGAAGAAATAGACGGTAAAGATGACGTAGAGATACCCCAATATGCTCTGCAATTAATTTAGGTGTTAAATCGGGTTTTGCTAAGTTTTCTATAATATAACGCTCAGCTTTTTCCATGAGGTTATTTGAGCTATTAATATTTTTATAATTAATTGTCGGTTTGATTAAGGCAATCAATGCATCTTCAAAAGCATTACCATCTTCAGTTGCGTACCAAAGTTTGATGTTTTCAGCAGACATATTTTTCAAAATATTCTTGAGTAAAAAACCACTCATATTTTGCGTAATCAGTTTTCCAAAATATTCGGTACTAATATTTTCTTTCAGTAATTTTTCACGCGACAGATGGACTGAAATCTGACTTACTAAACCTTGCGGATACATTGAAATGGTTTCGACTGGGTCGACCAACACAATATCTCCTTCATTTAGGCTAAGAGTTTCATTTTTATACTCGAGCAGCATTTTTCCCGAATACTGCAAAATCAAAAAACAAAAGCGATTATTCACTCGATCAATTTCATCGGCTTTCCGGACAATCTTATTGGCATTGTTTTTGATAAAAGCTATTTCGGTATCACCCAATAAAAAGCACTGAACTTCACCAATGAATAAATTACGGGTTCCGTCAAAATCGGTTTCAAAATTGCCGCACACACTTTTAATATGGTGCGTCCATGTGAGTAATGCATCGCTTACATATTGGTTCATCCCTTACCTCTCTATACATGTGCCACCGTTCAAGATTTTGCGTTTGTGGTGGTGCACTGTCTTGGCTTATTTGCAATCTTGTTTTATTAATAAACAAATTGTGTGCCAAAAATTCCTTATCCTTGGAATTGTTTTGATGATAGTCAGCTAGATGTAAAGAAGCTGATAAATCAATTCAATTTATCAGCTTAATGGGACTTATGCTACTCCTGCAAAATCTCGCAGCATGGTAATAAAAATATTCTTTTGTTCCTCAGAATACTTTTTAAACACCTCATTTTGGTGGCTATCAGCAATATCAAACAAATACTGTGCCGTTTGTTTACCCTTTTCCGTTAGTGCATATAAATTATCATGATCAACCAATAATCCTTCAAATTTTAGAATTTCAGCCGACCGTTCAACTTCTTGCATTGGCATAGCAATATCACGCGGTAAATCTTCCTTACTTGAAGCAGTACCACTGGCTAAAACGAGCAAAAGACGTGATTCACTGGTACGGAACCCTGAAGCCATTTGCTTAGGAATATAGTCGGTTTGATAAGCTTTAAAAGCACGACTCATCAAATAGCAAACATTATTATATAAGTGCCCATAATGTGTTTGGTCTACGCCGTTCTGTCCAGTTTGCTTAACTTGAAGACTTGGATGCGGCATGACACAAGAATATGCGCCTTGATGGTAAACCAGCGGGCTTCGACCTTGGTCATGGAAACGAACCACTTTACCAACAATAATCCAGTGGTCACCACCCTCAATCACTTGATAGCGTTCGCACTCAAACACCGCAGAACAATTTTCTAAAATAGGTGCGCGTCCTGCACCAAGTTGAAAATTGGTGTCGGCAAATTTATCAATATTGCGTCTCGAAAACTTATTAGACAGCTCAATTTGGGTACCCGATAAAATATTGACTGCAAAATGTGTCGCCTCTTCAAACACTGAAAAACTTGAAGACTTTTTATCAATACTCCACAAAATAAGCGGTGGATCGAGTGACACCGAGTTAAAACTATTTGCGGTTACACCGACTTTCTCACCTTGTGCATTTTGTGCGGTAACAATGGTAACGCCTGTTGCAAAATTTCCTAATGCTCGTCGGAACTGTAATGGATCGACCGTAAACTCATCTATTTGTTGTAATACATTCATCATCTTTCTCCTAAACCTTCTCTTACATCCATATAAATCGGGAGAGCATTAGATATCTAAAACTAATCTCGGTGTTTTCGAGCGCGAACAGCACACCAATATTTGTTCATTGCTGGCTTTTTCTTCATCAGTAAAATAAACATCTCGATGGTCAGGTTCGCCTTCAATTACATCGCACATACAGGTTCCGCATACGCCTTGCTCGCAAGACATTTCAATGTCGATCCCTTCTTTAGCTAAAGCTTGCAAAATGGTTTCGCCAGCCTCAACCATAATGATTTTTCCACTACGCTCAGCCACCACCTCAAATGAATCTCCTGAAGTATCTGTTTCAACTTGGAAATATTCTTTGTGGATTTGCTGTTCAGGAAAATCGTGAGTCGTGGCAAGGTTAATCACCCAGTCCATGAAACCGACTGGACCACACGTGTAAATATGGCTTTCCGAGTCAATATCTTTAATGGCAGATTCAAAAAATGCTCGGTGGCTTGCACCTTCGGATTTAAAATGGAAGGTTGTATATTTTGCTAACTCACCCTTTTTAATTTCATCAACAAAAGCACAGTTCTCAGCGCTAGCACCACAGTAATGAAGCTCAAATGATTCGCCTTCGTGTGCAAGTTGATAGGCCATCGTGATTAACGGTGTAATCCCGATACCACCGCCAATCAATACACTGTGTTTGGCTTTTAAAAGTGGAAATAAATTTTTTGGTTCACTGACCTGAATTTGCATGCCATCTTTAATTTCATCAAAAGCCGAGACTGAGCCACCACGTGATTCAGGGTCACGTAAAATTCCAAGGCGGAACTTTCCTTCGTCATTTGGATTTTGACAAAGTGAATATTGACGCACCATGCCATTCGGTAAGTGCACATCAATATGCGCACCCGCTTCAACTTTTGGCAATGTTGTAGAAGTTGCAGATTCAAATTCCATGACTGCAATATTTCCACCTTCCACATGGCGATTTTTAACGACAACATCATAAAGTGTAGTCATGATTTAACTCCCTTTTCATGGTTAAGCGATTGGCTTAACGCATGAATAAACCACCGTTAATATCCCATGTTGCACCAGTCACAAACCCCGCATTTGGACTCGCAAGCAACCCACAAGTTTCAGCAATAAAATGCATACTTCCTAAGGCTTTAACCGGAATATTCTGGATGAACTGTTCCATTTTTTCATCTGACACCACGCTATGAACGATTGGTGATTCCATTGGACCCGGTGCAACCGCATTGACCGTCACCCCTTTTGCCGCAAACTCTTTGGCAAAAATTTTGGTTAACGTCACAATCGCACCTTTGGTTGCCGCATAGTGTGCACCCGTTGCAGTACCGCCATTTTGTCCCGCTAACGAGGCCATATTAATGATGCGTCCATAGCCTTTTTTAGCCATATATTGACCAATAATTTGACAAGCTTGAAAGGTGCCGCGTTGGTTAACTTGGGTCACCCAATCAAAATCGGCTGCAGTAATTTCTAATACGGGCGTTGCTTTGGTAACGGTGGCATTGTTAATTAACACATCAAGTTTAGAAAATTTCTCTTCAATCCATTGCACGGCAGCATGAAAATCTGCTTCGACAGAAATATCTAATTTCAAGGGAAACATATTTTGTGCATATTGACTTTGTACCTTGGCATTTTCGGCTTTTTCAAACGTACTCGCTGACAAAATCACTTGATGGCCTTGGCTCGCAAAATATTCAGCAATCACATTACCGAGTCCAGAAGCAGCACCTGTCACTAAAACAACTTGTTTCATGTTACCGCTCCTAAAGAATGTAGCTAATACCAGCTAAGGTATCGGTTGAGTTAACCAAGTTAATGATTTTACGGTTAATCTTAAAGCCTGTAGCCGCATCACGAGTCAAATGGTAAGTAATATCAGCTGTGTAATGCTTGAGGTTTTCTTTACGAAATTCACGTAAATTTTGAGCACAACGCAAAACGATTTCATCATCCTGATCTTGAATCACTCGTACACGAGAAATGCTACGCACAGTATTGGCTTTAGGTGCTGTAGAAATCGCTTCACCATTTTCCAGACGCTCTACACGCAAAGTGCGCATATGATTATCGTCATAGGCATAATTTAAGTTGTTTTCGTAGTCAGTAAGGTTTGGGTCAATCGGAATGATATAAACACCCTTTTCATTCCATAAATTGAGCCATTCACGGTATTCACTATGGTCTAACATATCTGCTTCAGCCCAGATGAAAGCAGTGACTTCATTTAATAATTGCAGATTCATATTCATTGCTCTCTCCTTAAGCCGTCATCATCTTTTTCCACTGCTGATATGCTGCACGCATACCAGTTTCAGCACTGACATCACTTTTTAAGCCATCTTCGGTTTTGACTTCGCCTGGTAAACCACGGTTCAGCATGATCCATAAATCATTACCCGCATTGGCACCATGTTGTACGCGTTCCCAAGCTTCCGAGTCATCTGGCGTACCAAAACCAAATGGACCTTGGAAATGTTCATGCAAACGTAAGCGATATTGGTTGGCAATTTGTGGACCGCCGTCCATCGTAATCACCGAGTGATGAATTTCTGTTTCAGCAACTGAAATTGGCTGTAATACACGGAAGAACGCCATCGAACATGCAATATTCGGGAATAAATTTAAGTTAAAGCCAGAACCACCGACTGCACGAACAATACGACGTACTTCTAACTCTTCATGACCTTCGTCGCGCAAAGCTTGAGCCAAGTCTTCAAAACGTTCTTGAATTGGACGCTCCATGAGCTCTTCGTCTAAATCAACCAGTTCAGGAATCATCACCATGACACTGTGACCATTCCCTAAGTCTTCAACAAACCCCGGCTGATTTTCGAAGTTAAAGAGTTCTTCGGTTTTTTCATCGACAGAACTCAAGAATGACTTGTGTACCAATGGGAAGTGATAGGCATCGGTGGTATTTTCAAGCTGGATTTTCCAGTTACCCGGGAAACGGAAGCGGTGTTCACCTAGCACTTTAATTGGATAACCCGCGCCTTGTTTCATAAACAGGTCAATCCATTTTTTTGCAGGTCCAAGGAACTCTTCAAGCGGTTGAATATCTTCTTTAAATGAAGCGAAGATCATGCCGTTATATTCTTCTACACGTAGACTCACCAGTGGTAATTCAGACTTATCTAAACAATCGCCGTAACTTTCCGGAGATGGCACACCACGTAAACTGCCATCAAGTGCATAACTCCAACCGTGGTACGGACATACAAAACTATTAGTTTTTCCTTTTTTATGTTCGCATACGGTTGCTGCACGGTGACGGCAACGGTTTAAAAGTACATGGACTTTCTTTTTACGGTCACGCACTGCAACAACAGGCTGTTTACCAATGTTAATGGTTTTATAGTTTCCACCTTCTGGAATTTCGCTGGCATGCGCAACCCACACCCAAGTGCTATAGAAGATTTTTTCCATTTCTTCATCAAAAATGCGTTCATCTTTATAAAGAGAAGTATGGGCACGGTCACTTTGAACCAAAGTATCGTAATCAGTGCCAATGTTATGCGTTGGGATAATACTGTTCATATCAATAGTCCTTTTAAATATGTCCTGGGTCATTCCTGGGAAGGTACTGGCAGTTCGGCTTCACTATGCCAATGCGATACGGGACGACTGAAAATATTCTGTGTCTGGAAATGTTTAATCTTCCATGTTCCATCTGCTTGCTTTTGAAACTTCACGTTGAGCTTTGCTGTATTTAAGTGACTACGGCCATCTTTAAACGTTGAAGTTTGCAACATCAGCCATGAAGCATTTGCATCATTTTGATTTACATAAATTTGTTCTGAATTTACAAAGTGTGCATTCATAACAAAGTGAGATTCTTTTTGCGTATAGCTTTTAAACATGTCGTAAATCGACTGCCAAGAATCATAACGGCCAAAGGATTTGGCATATTTCTCGCCAATACCTTCCCAAATACAGTCTTGATCAAAAAGATTCATCAACTCGTCAAGATCAGTATTTGCATTAAGCTCATCACAGATTTCCATATAACGGTTCAGACAATTACGAATGGCGTTGTGCGCTTCTAACTGTTCTAGTCGTTCTATGATTTCTGCAAAATTCACTTTGTCATTCATTGCCATCGCCTTAACGTTGGATAATTAATTCGCGCCCAACACGAGCTTCAACTTTGCAATATTTCCAAAGTTTGTATGGCCCTTCACCCACTACCGTCGTTCTAAACAAATTACAAGCCGCATGTACTGTTTCAATATCTGGTACATCTGCAAGCAAGTACGTAGTCCAAGGCCAGCCAGCACTTGGGCCAACCATGCTTTGGTCATCATCAAGATTTCCAAAAACATGTACACCCGGTAAGTCATGAATGCCATTCCACATTTCACCAAACGCTGCCCAAACTGCTTTTGCTTCAGCAGGTTCTGCGTCAAAAAAGTTTTGGTTAATACCCATGCAGAACAAAACGCGTAATGATTTTTTAGCTTCCATCTCAATATCCTTTTAAAAATTAAACTTATAAATAACCTGGGGTTGGCTTTAACCCGAAACTGATTGAGCCTGCATTTTGTAAGGTCGCATCGCCCATAAAAGCATGCTGAGTCACCACGTTGGTGTCATTCACAAAACGGCTAAATGGATTGTTGGTATAAATTGCTGTCATACCCGCGAGCATTTGTATTTTTCGGGTGACTTTGGCGCAAACTCGCGCTGCATGAGTACATGCCAGACGCATATCGCTAATTTGTTCAGCAGTTGCTTCACGCCCAGTAATAATTTCATTCCAGACAATATCCATGGTTTGATAAAACCAAGATTTTGCAGCCTGAAACTCTGCATCAGCTTGAGCGAACTCATATTGAGTCACTGGGCGGTTGGCAATTTCTGACCCGCCTGTAATGGACGCTTTACCCGGTGCTAATTTTTCAAATTCTTCTAATGCGGCAGCTGCAACACCAATACCCACCACGGTTAATACTTGAGTCGCTAAAGACAGTGACGGATATTTAAAAAATGGCTCGCTGAGTTTTGAGGGTTCACCACGTACAAAGGTCCATTTCTTTTCAACCAATACATCTTCAACGACTAAATCATGGCTTCCCGTACCTTTTAGACCAACGGTGTCCCATGTCATTTCAATTTTGGCTTTTTTCGCAGGCATCACTGCCATGCGTGGTAAGCCTTGCATTTCATTGTTTTTAAGCGGTGAAATCCCCACACCAACAATGTCAGCGCCCATACAGCCACTTGAGAATTTCCAACGTCCACGAACCACTACACCTTCATCTGTAATTTCAGCAGGTTGTGGTGGGAAAATACCTCCGGCAAACACCACATCTGGTCCGTTTTGGTACAACTCTTTAAGTGTATCTTCAGGCAAACTTCCCAAATACGCAGGACTCATACCGAAACTTGCCACCCAACCCACTGAACCGTCAGCTTTAGATAAAGTTTCGATTAACTCGCAAAACTGCCGTGGAGACCATTCTTCACCGCCAAAACGTTTCGGAACCAAAGCACGGTAAACACCGATTTGCTTAAGCTTTTCAATAACGTCTTGGCTCACATAGGCCTGATTATCAAATTCACCTGTACAGGCACGCTCACGGATTTCTTGGCACAAAGCATCTAAGTCAACTGCTTTGTCTTGAGAAGCAAACTCCATTTTAGACAATTTATTCATCATCTAACTCCTTGTAATTTATTGCATTGCATCAACACAAAATTTAGCTATTGCGCATAATTGCTCATCTTTTTGATGCTTTGATACGATCTGTAAGCCCACAGGCAAACCTTCACTGGTTTCAAGTGGCACTGAAATACCTGGATGTCCTGATAAATTAAATGGTCGAACTAAACTGGTAAGATTCAAAAAAGCGACCGTGTTTTCAGCTTCAGAAACTTTTGGTGGAATTTGCGGAAGTGTCGGTAGAACCAATGCATCATATTTTTCTAATAAAGCATCGAGTTCTTGGGTCAGCTGTGCTCCCACAACTTCTGCTTGTTTCACTTGCTCTAAAGTTGTTGCGGCAGCTTTTAATAAACGACCATTTACATCAGAACCAATTAAGCCGGTTTGAGTTAACTCACCAAAAGCTTGCCAATTTTCATAATTAATAATCTGCATGCCTGCGTCATAAGCCGCTTCAAAATGTTCAACTTTTTCTGAAGTGGTCTGTAAATTGGCTTTTTGAATTGCTTGATGAATACAGTTCCAAACAACCTCATCTGCTTTTACATCGAGAACAGCAAGTTTTGGTGTACGAGTAAATTCAGTAGGTTTGAAAGTTGGATCAATAATTTGCATCGCCTTTTCAATCATCTCGACTGAATTTGCAAAAGGACCAACGCAATCTAAAGAGCTAGATGGTGGATATATGCCTTTTCTGCTGACACGGCCAAAAGTTGGTTTTAAACCAAAAACTCCGCAGCACGCAGCGGGCATACGAATAGAACCACCCGTGTCGGTACCTAAAGTAAAGTCAGCTTGTTTTGCTGCAACTGCCGCAGCCGAACCACTCGAAGAGCCGCCTGGAATAAGTTCAGAATATTTGGGATTAACAGGTGTACCAAAAGCGTGGTTAATGCCTGTAATACCAAAAGCCAATTCGTGCAAATTTGTTTTCGCAATAATTTCACAGTCAGCTTTTAAAATGTTTTTAACCACCTCAGCATCATCTTGAGCAGGTTCAACATTTAATAAAGCTCGACTACCAGCAATGGTTTTTAGACCTTGAATATCAATTGTGTCCTTGACCATCACCTTGAGCTTGCCACTTCCTTTGTGCACGCTTTGGCTAACAATATTCATTCACTTTTCCATGTATTTTTACTCATTAATTAAAATATCGGAAAATTTAATGGAATTGTCAAGTATTTTTTATAATTTGTTCCCAAGGAAATATCCAAAATTTTGTTTATAATAGGATTACCCTTTTTTCACTAAGTTATTGCTTAGCTATGCTTGATCATTTAGAACAATTTCTTCCTAATAAAGAACCGTCGAGTATTCAAAACTTCCCTTTTTTTTGGGTTTCTCAAGTTAACGGAAAATATTCACAACTCATTGAAAAATCAATAAAAAAACTAGGTATTGATAATACACGCCGTAAAATCATTTTAAGTACTAATGCTTTGGGTGAAGCCAGTATTACCGATATCGCTAATCTTTCTACCTTAAAGTTAACTACGGCAACAAAAGCTGTATATCGCTTAGTAGAAGATGGAATTGTCGAGGTCTACTCTTCTACCACCGATGAACGCATCTCGATGGTGAAATTAACGGCCAAAGGTGTTGAGCTGGTTGAACAGATTAATCAAATTAGTGTGGTCACCTTAGCGGGCATCCTAAATGCCTTTTCAGAAGATGAGCTGCACAATTTAAATCACCAGTTAAAAAAATTATTTGACCTCATGCCATCAAGTTGATTATTTGACTTGATATCGGGTTCAATACGCTCAAGAGCAGTATGAAACAGTTCCTCTTTTCTCGCTGCTCTTTATAAAACAAGTTTTAATACTAAAAAACAAATAAAAATCAGGTCTTTAATTCTATAAATTATTACTATTTGTTTACTTAATATACTTTTTAGGTATTCTAACATACTCAATAAGTAATGGAATTTTACATATAAAAAGAAAATAATAATTCCATGATCTTTAAAAACCCATTAACTCCTAATTGGGTTTAGACACACTCTTCCGGTCTGTACGAGACCAAATTACTCATTTCTAGCCTATTTATTATTCTTATCTAAAAGGGGGAAATATCGAAAACTTCAGAGGAATAATAAAAGTTAGATATCAATTTCTTTAAGCGTTTTATACATAAGGATTAAGTGTATGAACCAAAGTAATATCGCTGTTGAAAGGACACAAAAGAAAAGCAATGCTTATGCATGGTATGTCGTCACACTTTGTATGTTGGCATATATATTTTCATTTATTGACCGCCAAATTCTGGCGCTGATGATTGAACCCATCAAAGCAGATCTCCAACTTTCAGATACACAATTTAGCCTGTTACATGGCCTTGCCTTCTCACTGTTTTATGCGGTTATGGGTTTACCCTTAGCCTATATTGCTGATCGTTTTTCACGACCAAAATTGATTTCAATCGGGATTATTGTTTGGAGTTTAGCAACGGCCACTTGTGGTTTAAGTAAAAACTTTATCCAACTGTTTTTAAGCCGTATGGCGGTCGGTGTAGGTGAAGCGGCTTTATCTCCAGCCGCTTATTCAATGTTCAGCGACATGTTTAGTAAGGACAAACTAGGACGTGCTGTCGGGATCTATTCAATTGGCGCTTTTTTAGGTGGTGGTATCGCCTTTTTAGTTGGCGGTTATGTCATTAACTTGCTTAAAGGCGTGACACTCATTGAAGTTCCACTATTAGGCGCACTTAAAGCATGGCAAATTGCCTTTTTTGTAGTAGGTTTACCCGGCATCATTATTGGTATGCTATTTATTCTGACCGTTAAAGACCCTGCACGTAAAGGCCAACAGCTCAATCAAAATGGACAAGTTGACCAAGTCAAATTCTCACAATGTCTTCAGTTTATTAAAAAACATTCGAAAACATTTACATGTCATTATTTAGGTTTTACCTTTTATGCAATGGCACTCTACAGCCTAACTAGCTGGACACCTGCATTTTATATTCGAAAGTTTCAACTCGCACCGACTGAAACAGGTTACATGCTCGGCACAATTCTGTTAGTCGCAAATACCTTAGGTGTGTTTTGTGCAGGTTGGTTAAATGATTGGTTTATTAAAAAAGGACGCCAAGATGCACCGATGTTCACTGGTGTGATTGGGATTGTTGGCCTGATTATTCCAATTGCATTTTTTACCCAAACAGATCAGCTATGGCTTTCAGTAAGCTTACTGATTCCTGCAATGTTCTTTGCATCTTTCCCTCTAGTAATTTCAGCAACTGCTCTGCAAATGTTAGCCCCAAACCAATTTAGAGCACGTCTTTCTGCCCTATTCCTTTTAGTGAGCAACTTAATTGGACTCGGTATTGGTACAACATTGGTGGCCATTATCACAGATAAAGTTTTTGGTAGTCCGTTAATGGTGGGTTCTTCTTTATCTATTGTAGGTGGTCTGTCGTGTGTACTGGCTCTAATTCTGCTTTTTAAAGGCTGCAAATTCTTTAGTGAAAGTATGAAGCTTGAAAAATTAAATTAATAGATCTTACCAATTGCCAAAATATACTCTCTAACCAAACGCTTAGAGAGTACCGAAATATTCAAAATTACGTAGTGCCGAGGACTGGCATACATCTGGGAAATGGATTATGGAATTATTTCACCGTTTTAAACCACACACTTTAGCCGTTACCACTTTATTACTGATGTGCAGCAACTCATGGGCCGCAAATCCGAATCAGCAAACTGAAGATGAATGGAAATTCACTTTAAAGAATGCCTATATCAACCGGGATTTTGATAATGATGCACTTAAAGATACTGGCAGTTGGTCTCAGGCAGCGTCATTATTTTATAAATCGAAAATGCATGACACCCCACTAGTTATAGCAGACAAACCCATCACGATTGGGGCCGATGCATCGGTTCAATACGCCGTGCGCTTGAGTTCAGACAAACATGTCGCTGACACAGTTTTGCCTTTTAATAAAGAAACGCGATCTCAGGCGTCCGACTATTTAAAATACGGCGCGACTTTAAAGCTAGGTTATGACAAAACACTTTTAAGTGTCGGTGAACTTTGGCTAGATTTACCTGTAACTGCCGTAGATGCTAGTCGTCAGTTACTCACTTCGTATTGGGGAACCAACTTAAAGTCACAACTTTCAGATCAGCTTTATGCTGAAATTGGCCGAGTGGAAAAAGTGTCTCCACGAAATGAAGAAGACTTTAAAAAGTTTTCTTTCACATCAAATGGGGTTACTAAAGAATCTGATGGGTTAAATTATATTGACCTGCGCTATCAATTTACGCCGTCTTTAAAGGGTGAATATTATTTTGGTAATTTAGAAGATCTCTACAACAAACACTATGTTGGCCTTGAGCATAATTGGAAGCAGCCAACTTTTGCTCTTACCTCTAAGTTTAAGTACTTTAATGCAAAAGATGACGGCCATACTTTTGATATTGATGCGCAGAACATTGGATTACTTGAAACCGTTAAAGTAAAAAACCACACATTTGGCTTGGGTTACCAACAGATTATTGGTGAATCAGCTTACCCATTACCAGATGGTTTCTTACCAGAAACTTATTTTATTAACTGGAATGCTACGGGCTTCTTTAAAGAAGATGAAAAGTCTTACCATGTCATGTATGGCTACGACTTTAAAGATTATGTGCCAGGCCTAAATGCGATGGTGAAATATGTTTACGGAAATGATTTCAAGGCAGCCAATGGTGAAAAAAACCATGAAACTGAGTCTAATGTGATTTTAAACTACGCATTTCAGCAGCCTTTCTTAAAAGGCGTTGCCCTGCAATATATTCGGATTGATTACAACGTAAAACACGGCAATGACTTTGGTGAAGACCGTTTATTTGTCAATTACACCAAAAAGTTCTAATTAAAAAATACCCCCTAAATCTTAGGGGGTAATTTTTTATCCTAATTTATTGACCAACTTTAATGGTAAAACCTTCATGGCAATACTCATTGGTAACCATGGCCACTGCGGCACATAAGCTTTTACAGGTTGTTTTTCAATAGCTTTGACCAAAGCTTTACATCCTGTTTTGGCATCTACCTCAAAAGGTAGATGTTTAGCACCCTCATTTATTTCAGTACGAATGTAGCCTGGGAAAATGGTTGAAACTTTAATTGGCGTATCCAATAATTCAGCACGAATACCCTCGGCCAAGTGAGCGACCGCAGCTTTACTTGCCGCATAAGTCGATAAGTGTTTTGGTAATCCACGCATCGCACTCATGGATGACATCACCACCAAATGACCTGCATTTTGCTCTCTAAAAATTTCAACTGCTGCTTCACACTGTGCTAAAGCAGAAATAAAGTTTGTTTCAGCTGTGGCTCTGTTAATTTCAAAATTACCTTTACCAATACGGCGACCATTTCCGACTCCCGCATTTACAATAATTCGGTCTAAATAGCCAAATTCTTGTTTAAATGCGCGAAATACTTCAAAAACCTGATCGTAATTAGTTACATCCAGACTTTTTGCAATGACTTTAATACCGTACTGATTTTCAAGTTCAGTTTTTAAAGTTTCCAATCTGTCTAAACGGCGTGCACAAATCGCTAAGTTATAGCCTTTGGCTGCAAATTCATGCGCCATACCCGCGCCCAATCCAGAACTTGCACCTGTAATTAAAATTGTCTTTGCCATGCTTTTATCCTTATTTTTAAATCCATGTCAGTAAATCTGGACGCTCAGCTTTTATAAAATGATGTTCATTTAAACTTAAAACCTGAGCTTCATTTCCAACTAAACGTAAAGTGGTGAGACTTGTATTGGTAATTGCCCAGTTCAGGGCAAAAGTTCGATTGGGACTGAGTTCAAGTAGTTTGCCAATGGCTACAGAAATCACACCGCCAGAAGTAAAAACGACTGCATAACGAGGTTTAGTTTTTGCTAACTCATCACAAAGTTGCTGTAATGCCATTTCGACTCTATTTTTAAAATGCGGCCAAGACTCATCATACTCATGATGAAAATCGCCATCGGTCCATCGCCCAATGGCACCTTCAAATATTTTGGCAAGATACGCGCGTGGGTTTTGTTCTTGTGCTACGTCAGCTTTTAGCAGTTCAGGCTGTTCAAAACGCGGCTCATAGCGTGCAAAAACCTGTTGATGGTTAAACTCATTCCATAAATTATTATGATGAATCAGCGCATCTGGAAAGCATTCATTAAGTGCAAGCTTTGCAGTCTGCTCATGGCGCTGCATAGTTCCAGCAACCACATACGGTTGTTCTTTCAATATTTGCTTAAAATAACGACCTAACAAAGTCGCCTGAGCCTCACCATTTTCAGACAGCTCATCATAGTTACTTTTACCAAACGATGCCTGTCCGTGTCTTACCAGATAAATTGTGGTCATTTTCTTAAAATACCCTGTATTTTCTGTAGAGATTGCTGAGCAAATTCAGATTCTTGCAATTTTTGCTGTGCGATAAGTTTTAAAGCTCGGATATATAGCGCATGAATCACGATCCAGAAATCTTTAAATGCAGGGTTTCGAGTTTGTTTATGGTAATAACGGTAATAGATTTGCTGGGCAATCACTGCTAAACGGAATACACCAAACACTTCATAAAAAGCCCAGTTTTGAGGCTCCAATCCTGTTTTTTGCAAATAATACTCAACGACTTCCTTACGAGAGAACATTCCCTTTAAGTGAGTAGGCTGACGGCGTGTTGATCTAAAAATCATATTATCCGTAGGCTCAACCCAATAGGCCAAAGCGCTACCTAAATCCATTAATGGATCACCCAAAGTTGCCATTTCCCAATCCAATACACCAATCACTTCTGTTGGATGCTCTGGATCTAAAATCACATTATCAAAACGCCAATCATTGTGAATAATACAAGTCGTAGAGTCTTGAGGAATATTATCGTTTAGCCATTTTCGAACATATTTAAATGAAGGAACATTGATTGTGCGGACTTTTTCATAGCGTTTATCCCAACCTTCAACTTGTCTACGGCAATATCCTGTACCTTTACCTAGTTCAGCTAAAGCTGTGTTCTCATAAGGAACTTGATGTAGCTCAATCAACTTATCAATAACATTTATACAAAGCTCATGAACATTTTCTTCATTAAAACCAAGCTCAGGTGGCAATTTTGCACGAGGAATAATGCCTTCAATGCGTTCCATGACATAAAAATCACAGCCAATGACCAACTCATCCTGACAAAGTGCCACCATTTTAGGAAGCACCGGATAATAAGGCGCAAGATTTTTTTGCACCATATATTCACGGGTCATATCGTGGGCCGACTTCGCTTTAGTTCCTTTTGGAGGACGACGTAAAATTAAATCGGTATTTTCATACTTTAAACGATAAGTCCAATTCGACGCCCCACCAGTATATTGAGTAACGACTGCTGGGCCAACCAAATCAACGCCTTGGTTTTTTAACCAGTTTTCAACTGCCCCAATATCAAGCTCTTCACCTTCACGTACTTCACCGCCTACATCAATTACCGACATATTCACTTCCTTTAAACTTATACTTTCTTATGACGACCGAAATAACCACGTTTGGCCAACTCTAATTTGGCAATCATGCCTTTATGTACTTCATCTGGACCATCAGCTAAACGTAAACTGCGTGCTTGAGCAAAGAAACCTGTTAATGGTGTATCTCTTGAAAGGCCCGCACCGCCATGTAGCTGAATCGCCATGTCGACTACTTTTTCTAAAACACTCGGAGCCACTACTTTAATTGCAGATATCTCTGTTAAAGCAGCCATATTTCCTAAAGTATCCATTTTATAAGCAGCATACAAGGTTAAAAGTCTAGCTTGATCTATGGCTACCCGTGCATCGGCTACACGTTCAAGGTTTCCACCGAGTTTTAAAATTTCTTTACCAAACGCTGTTCTAGACATGCCTCTATCAATCATAAGCTCTAGAGCTTTTTCTGCAGCTCCAATACAGCGCATGCAATGATGAATACGCCCTGGCCCTAAACGCCCTTGTGCAATTTCAAAACCTTGGCCCGCTCCACCAATAAAGTTTTCAATAGGTACTCGAACATTATTAAAATGAACCTCACCATGTCCATGTGGTGCATCGTAGTCACCAAACACAGGTAACATCCGTTGAATTTCGACACCAGCCGTGTCAATCGGTACTAAAACCATAGAGTGTTGATGATGGCGGTCTTTAGTTTCATCTGGAGTATGTGCCATAAAAATAATGACTTTAGCATTTGGGTCACCTAAGCCAGACGACCACCACTTTTTGCCATTTAAAACAATTTCATTACCATCAATGAGTGCAGTCGCTTGCATATTGGTTGCATCGCTTGACGCAACATCGGGTTCAGTCATGCAAAAAACCGAACGAATTTTTCCGTCCAATAAAGGCTGTAACCATTGTTGTTTTTGCTGTTCACTGCCATAGCGCCATAACAATTCCATATTTCCTGTATCTGGTGCATTACAGTTAAAAACGGTTGGTGCCAATAAACTACGGCCAGTTAATTCAGCTATGTGCGCATATTCTTGAACAGTTAACCCTGCACCCAGCTTTTCATCAGGTAAAAACATATTCCAAAGACCAGCTTGTTTAGCTTTGGATTTCAGAGTTTCTAAAAGCTCGGGCCACTGCCACTTTTTCCAGTTTCCATCTGGATTTAATTCATGAACTTCTTCCCAAAATTTTGCTTCGACAGGTTCTATTTCTTCTAAAATAAATTTTCTTGTTCGCTCAGTAAAATCCTGAGCTTTCTTGGAGAGTTCAAACATTCTTTTTCCTTTACATCATTATCTGGTCTTTACATCAACATAACTTGAAACTTAATATGAATGAAATGATTTTATTAAATAACACCTCATGAATAATATTCATAACCTGCATGGCCTAGACTTAAGTTTTTTCCATCGAATTGATATCAATTTATATCCGCTATTTATCGCAATTTATGAGCAAAAAAGTATTTCAAATGCGGCAAGCAGTCTCAATATTACACAGTCAGCAGCAAGTCATGCTTTGCAGCGTTTACGTCAGCAACTTGAAGATGATGTATTCATACGAGTAGGCAATAAAATGTCTGCAACGCCTTTTACAGAACAGATTTATCCAACTGTTAAGCAAGCACTTTTAACGATTCAAAATATTAGCCAACAGAAACATGTCTTTGATCCAACCAGTTTAAAAAGCTTAAAAATCGCCGTTCATGATGAGATTGAACCGATTATTCTTCCAAGGCTTGCTCAACATTTTCAAAATCTTAATTTAGATTTGCAGTTTGTCAGTATGAAGCTAGATCGAAAACATATTATGGCGGACTTGGCGACGCAGCAGCTCGATTTCGTGATTGACCTAGAACAATATTTATCTCCAAAAATTACCTTTGATCATTTGGTAACAGATGAGTTCGTCATTTGCAGCCAACTTAAAGAAGTCGATTTATCTCGTTATATTAATGGACGACACATTGGTGTTTCATCACGCCGTACGGGCGCTTTGCTTGAAGATATTTATTTAAACCAGCATCAAAAAATTTCAAGAAATGTATTTATGCGCTGTCAAAACTACTCAACGGCATTACAAGTTCTGGCAGCTCAAGCCAACGCAATCCTGACCATGCCTCGTATGATTTTGCAGCATTTATCTTATAGTCCTGAAATTTGCTTACATTCTATGCCTTTTCAGATAACCAATATTAAAATGGGTATGTTTTGGCACGAAGATTTAAGGGATAATTTAAGACATCAATTTTTGCGACATGAAATTATTAAACTTTTTCAGTAAAGCAAATTGATCTACTAAGCTTCTATCGTACAAGGACCAGTAATGAGTAAAGATGAACGGATAATCCAGAATCAGGACAACAAAAAAACGATTCGTCATGAAGATTACATTGCTGGCATCGGTAAAGGCATGGCGATTTTAGATAGCTTTAGTAGTAATCAACACCGTTTAAATATTTCCATGGCGGCCGAAAAAACCGGACTTACCCGAGCAGCAGCAAGACGTCATTTATTAACTTTAGAATATTTAGGCTATCTTGAGTCAGATGGTCACTATTACTATTTAACTCCGAAAGTTCTTAAATTTTCAGGAGCTTATTTAGGTGCAGCTCAACTTCCAAAAGTATCTCAGCCTTTATTAAATCTGTTAACTAACCAAACTTCTCTCATTTATTCAGTGATGGTGCTTGATGGTTATGAGGCCATTACCATTGCCCGTAGTGCCGCCCACCAACAAACTGACCGTGTAAATCCATATGGTTTGCACTTGGGTAATCGCTTACCTGCTCATGCGACATCTGCGGGTAAAATTTTACTGGCACATTTAAGCCAGCAAGAACAATTAGACTGGCTTCAAAAATATCCTCTTCAGCGTCTAACCAAATATACGCATGTCGAAAATGATAAATTTTTAGAGTTACTAAAAGAAATTCGAGAGCAAGATTGGTGTTATTCACGTGAAGAACACGAATTAGGTGTTCATGCGCTCGCCGTACCCATTTATGGACAAGACTTTAAAGTGGTTGCAGCTTTAAATATTGTTTCTCCAACTATGAAAACAACTGAAGAATATTTAATCCAACACATTTTGCCTTTATTGCAAGAGACTTCGCGGGACTTAAGACAAGTTCTTTAAATCTTGCTTAGGCTATTTAGAACATAAAAAAGATCCAAAATAAATGCTTAGGCTATTTTTAGAAGTAGTTGAAAGGAATTTTTAAATAGCGGATGCCATTCGATTCAGGCTCCGGAAAGTTTCCACCGTTCATATTAATTTGAATTGAAGGCAGAATTAATTTTGGCATTGCCAAAGTTGCATCTCGTTCTTGGCGCATTTTTATGAATGACTCTTTGGAAACGCGTCGATTTAAATGAATATTGCTTTGCTTTTGAGTTTTTATATCTGTTTGACAGACATATTTATCACGGCCTTCGGGTTTATAGTCATGGCATAAAAACATGCGCATGTTGTCAGGAAGTGTATAAAGCTTTTGTACCGAATCATAAAGTGCAGCTGCACTTCCTTTAGGAAAATCGCATCTCGCTGAGCCATAATCGGGCATAAATAGAGTATCTCCCACAAAAACAGCATCGGCAATCACATAACTCAAGCAAGCGGGTGTATGCCCTGGTGTAGGGATGTTATAGGCTTCTATATCGCCTATTTTGAAATGTTCATGATCTTCAAACAAATAATCAAAAGGCTGATTTTCATTAAATTTCTTAAAATCAAAATTATAAATAGCGGAAAATGTTTCTTGGACGATTGAAATCTTTTGACTAATTGCAATATCACCGCCCAATTTAGATTTTAGATATTGGGCAGCAGTCATATGGTCGGCGTGGACATGGGTTTCTAAAATCCATTGCACTTTAAAGTTTTGCGCCAAGACATAATCGATAATTAAATCAGCATTGGTTGTTTTTGTAGTTGCTGAAGCTGCGTCGTAGTCAAGCACACTATCAATAATCGCGCATTGACGAGTCGCTAAATCTGCAACAACATAGCTAAAAGTATTGGTGTTTTCATCAAAAAAATCTTTTACTAGAGGTTGTTGCATAGGTTTAATTTCCTTTATTTAAGACTCGGTAAATAAACATTCCTAATAACATTGCCACAATAAAATAAAGCGCTTCAAAATGTCCTAATCCAATAAGTGTTAAAGCGGGCGCTGGACATATCCCTGCTATTCCCCAGCCTATACCGAAAATAAAAGCACCTACAATTAACCTTTGGTCAATCTGTGTATTCATTGGTAATTGAATTTTCTCATTAAAAAGCGTTTTAGGACTTCTTATAGCCTTTTGAAATGGAATAAATGCCACAGCAATCGCACCTAACATCACAAACATTAAGCTGATATCCCACTGCCCAAAGATATCTAAAAAACCTAATACCTTTTCTGGATTCGACATGCCCGAAATCATTAAGCCTAATGAAAACAAACCACCAAATATAAAAGCAAAAATGTTTTTCATAGGATTACCCCAATACATGACGAATGATATAAACGGTTAACATACCAGCAAACATAAAAACTACTGTTGCTATCATCGAGCGTTTTGATAGCCTGCTCATACCACAAATGCCATGGCCGCTTGTACATCCAGAGCCTAGTCGTGTTCCAAAACCAACAAGTACACCTGCTAAAATAAGTGCAAATGTATTGGCTTTAATTTCAATTTCAGGCTGATAAAAATAGCCATATATGAAAGGTGTAATCACAAGTCCTGCAATGAACCAGAATGCAGAACTTTTAAAAGTATCTTTAGTAGGATTAATGACTTGAGCAAGCAATCCACTAATTCCTGCTATACGACCATTTATATATAAATATCCAACTGTTGCGATGCCGAGTAATAAACCACCCAAAAAGGCATAGACAATATTTGACATATAACCACTCTTAACAATATATGTTTTTATAATATGTATTATACGCTGATTCTTTTAGAAATACTTAATATAAAACTTTTGAGTTTATAATTCTTCTTAACAAGAAAAAGCCCCAAAATTTTGGGGCTTTTGTCATTAAATTAGATCTTTAATGCCTAATTGTTCAGGCAGTTTTTCCATGACCTTATTCAATCTAGTATTTGCCGGGGAGATACAACCTGTGTAATGGCTTAATTTTGTTTCCGTGCCATTTGGTTGAATCCATGAAATGTAATAGCTAGACATGTCGGTTGCCGTTTGCTGACAACCAGCAGTTTTAGATTGTGTACCTGTTTCAGGACGATAAGCTTTTAGATCATCTGCAAGTTTTTTATAGTCTTTTACGCTACCTTGAATTTCTTTAACACCGATAGCTTTAGTGTATTGCTTGCCTTCAAAACGAATTAAACCTGTAGGCGTTACTTCTACAGAATAGATTGGACATGCGCCAAAGCATGGACTAGAAGCATAACGAATTGTCTCTTGTGTATTCGGTGCTTGCTGAACAGAAGCACAACCCATCAAAGCTAAACCAGATAAAGTTGCAAGAACCAAAAATCTCATCGTATCACCTATTATTATCAAGTGGCTTTAATTTATCAAATCATACACTTCTTGTCATTAAAGACTATTTTTTGTGATTGTTTTCATCAATTCATACAGCTTATTGCTTAGGCTATTTTTATAATAATTAGATGTTATGATCGAAAGAGCATAAAAAAAGGCCCATCTTGCGATGAGCCTTAAGCCAATAAAAGCTTAAATTCCTGAAATACAAATTATTACTGGGTAGTAATAACCTGCGATGACCATTCTAACGTAATGCTATAAATTATATAAATATAATATAAATATATATTTACGCTGGTTTTTCCAGCAAAAAAATCCGACTTTTAAGGACTAAAAAGACAATAATGTTTATTTCTAATTAAAATTCACAACCTTAAGTTAAACAAAACTTAATAAACAAATCAGTTTTATTTATAGGTAAAACATTGTGAAAAATATCTAATCATTCGGCCACATCTATGGTTCAAGTATTCTCAATCTTAAGAATATTTTAGGTTTTGCAATGAGTTAAAGCACTTTTTTACTATTTGGTAAATCTATCTAATTAAAACAATAGAATTTACCACAGTACTTTAATATAAAAAACATATTAAAATTAAAGGCAAAAGAGAATTGCTCTCTTTTGCCTTATTTAATTATTGTTCTAAGCTATAAGCGATTACATAATCACCATGATCAGGAGACTGACGAGCTCCGCCTGCCGTAACAACCACAAATTGTTTACCTGTTTTCGGTGAAACATAGCTTATTGGAGTTCCTTGGCTACCCACTGGCATGCGTGATTTCCACAGTTCCTTACCTGTAGATGAATCAAATGCACGTAAATAGTAGTCCTGTGTTGCTGCAAAGAAAACCAAGCCACCTTGAGTTGCCATCGGCCCGCCAATTGTTGGCATACCGATCGGTGCTTTTAAGCCCATTTTGATGCCCATAGGTCCAGTGTCTTCAACCGTACCCAGTGGTACTTGCCATGCGACTTGACGAGTTTTCATGTCAATTGCAGTCATAGTACCAAATGGTGGTTTCTGACAAGGAATACTTAAGGCAGACATAAAGCGGTTTTTATTCACTTTATATGGTGTACCTTTCATTGGTACAGCACCCATACCTGTATTTACTTTTTCACCGCCACTCGCCTGAATCTTAATATCTTCAGGTGTTTGTTCCATTAATTGAACCCATAAGCCAAGGCGCATATCGTTGACGAACATATAACGATGAGTCGGATCAAAAGCAATGCTACCCCAGTTCATGCCACCCAAAGAACCTGGGAAGCTTAATGAAACGTCAGTACCCGGTGCAGTAAATAGACCTTCGTAACGCATTGACTTGAAGTTAATACGGCACATGAGCTGATCAAACGGTGTTGCACCCCACATATCTGATTCAGTTAAAGTCTGATTACCAATTTGAGGCATTTCAACTGAACGTGGTTGAGTTGCACTATATTGCTCACCCGGAATATTGGCAGGCTTAACTGGCTGTTCAATTACTTTAGTCAGTGGTTTACCAGTTACACGGTCAAGCACAAAGAATTGACCTGATTTGGTTCCAATCACAACAGCAGGTTTAGTCGTACCATCTTTCAATGGGAAATCAACTAGACTTGGTTGCATTGGTAAATCGAAGTCCCATAAATCGTTATGAACAGTTTGATATACCCACTTTTCTTTACCTGTTGTCGCATCAAGCGCCAAAACAGAAGTATTGTATTTATGATCTAACGGATTACGGTTACCCCCCCAAATGTCGACAGATGAGCTACCCATAGGTAAGAATACCGTATTCATTTGCGGGTCATATGACATTGCAGCCCATGAGTTTGCAGAACTACGTTTATAAGTTTCACCCGGTTTAAGAACATAGTTAGGATCTGGATTACGTGCGTCAAATGCCCAACGAAGTTTACCAGTAATGACGTCATAACCGCGGATAACACCACCCGGCATATCTGCTGCTACGTTATCGGCAATACGGCTACCCACTACAATGGTTGTTCCAGCAATAGTCGGTGCAGAAGTCACTTCAAAACGTGGAGCTTTAGTTCCAGCTCCCAGACCTTCTAACAGATCAACTGTTCCATTTACACCAAAATCAGCACAGCGCTGACCGTTATCTGCATTCACTGCAATTAAACGACCATCAGGTGTATTGGTATATAAACGACGCGGACATGCTGTATTGGTTGCAACTGTGGTTACTGCATTTGCACCAGCCAAAGTTGGTTGTACAAGTGGCTTGGTCGAATCAAAGTATGCAACCCCACGGCAACGTTCCCAAGCATCAGCTTTAGAGTTCACTTCAGCTTTCCAGAGTTGTTTACCCGAGTCAGCATCTATCGCAAAAATGTTGTTATGTGGCGTACATAAAAAAACTTTATTTCCAACTTGTAGCGGAGTCATTTGGTCTTCAGCACCATTACCACTGCCAGTTGTAAAATCACCTGTTCTAAAACGCCAAGCTTCTTTTAGTTTATGAACGTTATCTCGGTTAATTTGATCGAGAGCAACAAAGCGACTACCACCTGCATCATTTCCATAATTTTCCCAATTCACCTGTTTTTTTGCAGGGTCAACTGGTACTAAAGGCAGCTTTTCACCTGAACTTGCTACTGTTGGATGCGGTTGGAACATTTGATAGAACGCAATCAACATACCAACAACAACTAACCCACCCACTGCATAAGATGAAGATGCCAAGCTAGTTTGAAATTGGTAACGTCGAATTGAAGGCAAGGTAAATAACAATGCGGCAAAAAGACCAGCAGGAAACATTAACCGCGAAAATAACGGCCAGAATTCCCATCCTGCATCAACAAATGACCAAATGACTGTGCCAACAAAAACAGCCGCAAAAATCCAGACACCAAGTGCCTTTTTACGAAAAATACTAAATGCAGAAATGGTAATTAACAGTCCTGCGACTAGGAAATACCAAGACCCACCTAATGAAACTAGCTTGCCACCGCCAACGATGTAAAAAACACCAGTAGCCAATAAAACTAGGCCTAATAGAAAACACCATATTTTGAATAAGATATGAAACTTAGAATCTGACTCAGACATAGATCCTACTCCACATATACTGAACACAATAGTTCAAGCATTTGGGCCAGTTAAACTATGTCTAACCAGCCATCAACATTGTTAAAAATTGACTTTAACGCTTAAGCCCGCCACCCAAGCATCATCGACCGCTTTTACACCAGCAGGTTGATGGATATATTGAATGTTTGGACGTAACATAACGGCCGGAGACCATTGATAGGTATAGTTCAATTCGACATTTAGCTCGTCGTCTTGAATTGGAATATAGTCAGATGCAATCGCATCATAGCTATAATATCCACGGCTTTCGTTTGTTGCGATTTGCTTATCTTTAGCACGATCATTGACCAAATAATTGGCAATACCAAAACCAATCGAATCATTTGGACGGCTATCAAATGGCCCTTTATACCAAAGAGCAAGTTGTTGGGTGCTTTGAACAAAGGTCGTTGCCTTATCATTTACAACGCCATTAAAACTTACATATAAACCGCGTTTCGGATCTTGGCCGTTATTCGTCAGTTGTTGTTGTGCATTAATCCAGAAACTTTGTTTTCCATCATGAACTTTACCCGCGGTTTTAATATCATTCGCTTCTGCGGTTGAGTACAGCGCACCTACTTTATATTCACCCGGTAAACCATTAAAAGCAGCAAGTTTTGGTTTCCATGCGAGCTCAACAGGTATGGTTGCACCCTTCACGTTGTTCATATCCAGATTAAAACCATCACTATTTGATTCGGTTTTAATGTTGTCTGGATTTACTTCATAAACACCGACACCTAAAGTCCACTCAGGCGCAAACTGATATTTAACGTTTGCAGCCCAAACACCAACTGGTGAGTTGTACCAAATTGAACCAATTGATTTTCCTAGCTGCCCACCGCAAAGCAATAAGTTCTGAAACTCACATTGAGAACTATTAAAGTCTTCTGACATGCCCATACGGCCAACTTTGGCCTGTATAGTATTATCAACAAAGCCTTTCTTTACCCATGCTTGAGACAGACGCCAGATTTTACCGCGACCATAAATCTCTTGAGCATTACCTAATTGGCTAGAACGCGGGTCTTTAATACGCTCCAAAGTAAGCGCATTCCCGTCACGTTTAGTCACGACTAGGTTCGCTGTTGTATCTTTCCACCCAGCAATCTTTTCTAAATCGAAGTTTGCACCTAAAGAAAGTTGCGCAGCATTTTCAAAAGTATTGCTGTCGTTGTAACCACCATCTAAATTTGTGGCACTTTGGCTCATGATAGAAGCTGTAAATTTATAGCCTTGTTGCTCTAGCTGTTGGCGCTCACCATTCCAGTCGCCTAGCAACCATTGACGATCTTGTGACCAAGGCTCATTAGCAAGCGCAAGTTGACTGCCTAATACAGCGATTGTTAACACACTCAGTTTCATTATATTTGGCATTTCAAGTCCCTTTTATCATTTCTATATTTCTATGCTGCGCCTCGGTTTGAGGCGCTTCCCTTATTGTTATTATTTAGTTTGTACGGCCGAACTAAGTTCAGACGTCGCGCCAAAACGATCAGTTACATTCGCTGTAATTGAAGCAACTTTGAGAGTTGGCTTCCAATTCGCTTTTGCATTGCCTTCAGCATCTGTGGCAACGGTAACCGCTCCTAAATATTGCTCAGCTTCTTTTGATGCCGCATTTTGATTTCCAAAGAACTCAACTTGATAGCGTTGGTTTGGTAATCCATTAATTTCTACAGCAACTGAACCTTTATTAACGGTTAACTTAGGTGCTTTAATGCCCTGATTCGGCTGAGCATTACAGTTTTGTTGATTTGGTTGAGTACATGTTTTTTGTTGCTTAGATGGATCAACCACTACGCCACCACCACGAGAACCGACAAAACCTTCGTGTTCAAGTGCAGGTACACCAAATACAATTGCACCTAAACGCTGATTTGGTACACATGAACCACCTGCTTCACAGCGTTTAATATCTTTACCATTGTCCCAAATCAGGTTTTTAGTCAATGTAATTTTTGCATTTGCATCTTTTTCCGAACGAATAGCAACACCAATACGGTTACCATGCACCCTATTGCTATCAAGAATGTTGCCATCGCCTGTCATGTTGAAGCCAATCGAGTTATTGGTCATTTCGTTGTAGGCAATATAGTTACGCTTGCCCCAGTTAATCTGTAAGCCATCCGAATAGTTTTCGAATTTATTACCGACTACGGCATTGTCATTACCCCATAAAATTTCAATACCTTGTGATGGCTCTGGGTTCGCTTTCGTTGAAACAAAATGGTTATTTGCAATTAAGTTAAACGCAGCACCACGTGTCAGTTCTAAACCATCACCATTGTCTTGGAAAATATTGTCTAAAACTTTGTTGTTATTGGTCGTGGTTGCCGTTGGGTTGCCTTGCCCGTCATCACCAGTAAGCATGACACCGGCACCACCATAGTTATTACTAATACGGTTATGTTGAATAAGGTTATTGCTTGAACGGTTAACCAAAACACCAATACAGAAACGATGAATGTCTAAACCTTTTAAAGTGACATTGTTGACGTCACGTAGTACCAATCCCGGTAAAGTCATAGTACGTACATTGGTGCCGTACTGCTCAGGGTTTGCACCGGGACAAGCTTTTGCACCTTCGCCTTTAATATAGTTTGAACCATCAATTGCGATGTATTCGCCAGTTTTATCCCACTGTGTACCAATAATTTTGATGGGTGCTTTAATTTCAGGAAGTGCACTATTTAATTTAATCGCATAAGGCGCTTTGCCTACCGCCTGAATCAAGATCTCGCTAGCTTCGCTTGGGTTTGCATTGGCTTGTTCAATTGCCCAGCGTAAAGAGCCTTTATTGCTATCGTCTTGATAACGATCAACAACATAAGTTTGTGCTGCAGTTATTCCTGAAACCATCAAACCTAATGCAAGAGTAGTTAAACGTAATGTATTCATTTCATCATATCCTTATGATTTATGGGTTTGTTGGTTGAACGGTTTTTAAAATCTGTTTGAGCTTAGTCACATCAATTTGTCCTGGTGCAGAAGCCTGCCCAATCATGCCAAAGCTATAACTTCCACCCATATTGGCAGTCGCAACACGAGAAATCGTACCAAGTTGTCCCATTGACATCGTTAACAATTGTTTAGTGGTTTGCTGACTTACTTTTAAAGTTGCGTTCATTAAAGTGAAAACGTCTTGTTTAGATTTTGGCATTACGGCAATTTTTAGAATATCTGCGCCCATTTGATCTTGTTTTAACAGGCGTTTTTCAATTTCATCTTGGCTTGGCGTTTTTTGGAAGTCATGATTAGACATCACAATCAGCACTTTCTTTTGATGTGCTTTTTGAACAATATCTGAAACTACTTTTTGATCACGGAACATTTCAACATCTAACCAGTCCATGAACGGATTTTTTAAATAAGCCTGATAAGTCTTACCATAATCAACATCGCTAATTTCAAGCTGACCACCTTCATTTTTAGTGCGAATTGTGGCGATTAGCGGCTTATTACCTAAAATCTTTTTTAATTCATGCCCCAATGCAATCACTTGTTTCGTATCACTCGCAAAACTGAGTAAGTCGATACGGAACTCTGCCAAATCAGCATCTGCTGTATTTGCAATCACTTGAGCTTGCGCTAAAGCTTGTTCTTTGGTCTTTGCTGTAATTGGAACAATTGTTTTAACTGCTGTAGTCGCAGGTTGTGTTTGAGTAGCTAAAGCAACAGGTTCAGCATTCACCTGTGCTGTAAAAAATGGGAGTGCAAGCAAACTTAAGCTTAATAATGTTTTCATTTTCATCTCTGTCATACCATCCTTTAAAAAGGCTACACGCATCCATGGACAATCATGTGTAGCCTTAGGTGTTTCTTAAATATCAAAAAATACTGTTTCGTTATCGCCTTGAATACGAATATCAAAGCGGTAAACAATTTCACCATTTTCTTCAAAACGTTTTGCAATAAGCGTTTGGCGACGCGGTGCCCACTCAATGCTATTTAAAATTGGGTCATTGCCATTTGCCTCGGCTTCATCTTCAAAATAAACACGTGTATGAAGACCTAAGTTAATACCGCGAGCGAAAATGACTAATGCAATATGCGGTGCTTGAGTTGAACCTTTACGACCGGCTGTAGCACCTGGCTTAATTGTATTAAAGCTCCAAACGCCTGTTTCAAAGTCAGCGCCAGTACGTCCCCAACCCTGAAATGCAGGATCAGCTTTTTGCTCACGCGTATCTGCCTGACTTGGGTAAATACCATTCGCATCAGCTTGCCAAATTTCGATCAGCACATCGCGCAGCGGTAAACCTAATCCGTCAAATACCTGACCTTCAAGACGAATACGCTCGCCTTTGGTTTGGTCTTGTACTAACTGGTTATTAAAGTTGTTTTCAAACACTTCAATATTTGCTTGTTGTGGCAATAAACCAATGTGGACGTAAGGACCACCTGTTTGAGATGGAGTTTCTTTTAATTCCTGAAAATTCCAGTTATTCATGCTCGTGCTCCCGATTAAGTCAAATCATTTTCGAAGTAAGTCGCTCGACGACCACGTAAAGTGATGTCAAAACGGTAACAACGGCTATCTGCTTCGATAAAGTTGTTTTTATCTTCTAGTGCAATCAATGCACGACGTTGATCTTCAGAAGGAATCGTTTTTAAAATCGGGCAAGTGTCAATGAGCGTATCGCCTTCAAAATAAAACTGCGAAATTAGGCGCTGAGCCCAACCATCAGCAATTAAAGAGAAGTGAATATGAGCTGGGCGCCATTCATTAATACGGTTACGCCACGGATATGGACCTGGTTTAATGGTACGGAAAATATAAAAACCATTTTCGTCAGTTAATGTACGACCACAACCACCGAAGTTAGGGTCCATTGCACCAATAAACTTATCGTTTGGATGGCGATAACGACCAGAAGCATTGGCTTGCCATACTTCTAAAAGTGCATTTTTAACAGGACGACCAAACTGGTCACGGACATAACCATGAACAATGACACGCTCACCAATTGGTAAACCATCTTTGGCATAGTTCAAAATCAAATCGTTATCTTTTGGGCCAAACAAATTTGAAGAAAAATGCGGTGAAGTAACTTCAGTTAAAGTCTCATTAATAGAAATCAATGCATTTTTTGGCGAACGTAAAACACTTGTCTTATAACCTTCTGCATATGCAGGTGGATGGTCTTCTGTATTACGTTGGGCGTAAGCACCCCAGCTATGTTGTGACATCTTTATCTCCTTAATCCTGTTCTTTTGCTGCAACTGAGTTGACTTCTATTCCCAACTCTTTAAAGACTTCTTCGGCCATATGCATTGCAGCATTTGCAGCAGGTAAACCTGCATAGAGCGAGCTATGTAAGATCAACTCTTTTAAATCTTCTTTAGTTACACCATTGTTGAAACAAGCACGTAAATGCATGCGTAGTTCATCTTCGCGGCCAAGCGCCAATAAAATTGCGATCGTCACTAAACTACGTGTATGACGCGGTAGGCCCGGACGAGACCACACCTCACCCCATGCGTAACGGCTAATAAAGTTTTGAAAATCTTGGTTAAAGTCATTTAAGTTTTGCAAAGACCGACCAACATGCTTTTCACCCAAAACTTCAGTCCGCACCTCAATGCCTTGTTTATAGCGTTGTTCATCATTCATTGTGATAGACCTCTATTAAGTTGCATCGGTATGCGCAACAAGTGATTTAACAAATACAGCAACAGCCGCAGCAGTCGCTGGAATTAGTAATAAACTGAGAATGGCAGTAAACGACCAATCATTACCGAGTAGCACAGCTCCAATCCAAGCACCAAATACTGCGCCGAAACGACCAATACCCGTCATCCAAGACACACCTGTTGCACGGCACTGCGTTGGATAAAAACGAGCACTTAAAGCTGGCATTGAAGATTGCGCACCGTTAATTGCGATACCTGCACAAAGAACCAATACAGCAAGTAATGTTGAATTTCCTAAGCTTTGACCAACAGCAATCGCAAATAGACCCGCAGCAAAGTAGAAAATGGCAATAACTCGGTTCGGGTTAAATTTATCCATCGCCCAACCGATGAACAATGCACTTACCACACCACCAAACTGGAACAATCCACCAATAAATGCAGCACGCTCCATTGAAGCACCTGTTTCACGCATGAGTGTTGGTAACCAGCTTGTAAGCAAGTAAACAACCACTAAGCCCATGAAATAGGTCAACCAAAGTAAAAGTGTTCCTTTTGCATATGGTTTAGAAAACATAATTCCAAAGACATTTTTCTTTTGAGCTGTTTCAGTTTTCTCTTCAGGTACATGGAATGCAGTCGCATTTTGAACTTGAGTTGGCGCGATATGATTTAAAATCTTGCGTACTTTTTCAGGGTTTTTACCTTTAACAATTAAAAAGCGGTAAGACTCAGGTAAGACAAAAATCACTAAAACCATTAAGATCAAAGGTGACCAGCCGCCAAGTAAAAATAGACTGTGCCAACCGTAGGTCGGGATGAGCCAGCTACTAATAAAGCCACCTGTTGCCATACCTAGGTTGTAGCCACAGAACATACATGTCACCAGCAGTGAACGAATGCGTGTTGGACAGTATTCAGAGAATAATGTGGTGGCATTTGGCATCGCTGCACCCAAACCAATACCTGTCAAAAAGCGTAAAACGACAAGGCTATCTAAGTTGGTTGCATAAGCAGATGCTAAAGTAAAACCACCAAACACAAGCATCGAAAAAGCTAAAACGATTTTTCGACCAAAACGGTCAGCTGTTGGGCCAGAAACCAAAGCTCCAATAATCATTCCACCAAGTGCAGCACTCATCACTGGGCCTAACTGAGAGCGATCAACACCCCAGTCTTGAGCCAAAGCTGGAGCGATAAAACCCATTGCAGCAGTATCGATACCATCAGTAAAAATAATTAAGAAACAGATGATTGCAATCATCCATTGATACTTACTGAGTGGAGCATCATTAATTAATGCTTGAGCATCGATACTTTTATTTGGTGCAGCGTAATCCTGAGACGCCATGTTTGCCTCCTTAAGGCCAATTCCTTTTAAACTACTAAGCTATTAGATTTGCTGAATAAACCTAGTCAATTCCTGAGTAAATCTTTGCGGTTGCTCGATATTAGAAAGATGAGATGCTTCCAATTTAGCAATTTGACTGTTCTTAATAGCATTCTGCATAAACTCAGCATCTGCTACTGTAGTTACCGGATCATATGTCCCTGCAACCAGCAATACCGGGATCTGGATTTGTGCAATTTCATCTCTTAAATCAGCATGTGCTAAAGCACGACACGCATTGGCATAACCTTGTGCTGGTGTGTTTGCCAGACTTTGAATCGTCGTTTGTGCAACCACATTATGTTGATAGTCGAATTTTTCACTAAACCAACGTGTATGCGTAGTTTTAACCAATTCAGCCAGTCCATTTTGTTCTACTGATTCTGCGCGACTCAACCACGCCTCAGCCTGTCCAATTTTTGCCGCCGAATTTGCGACAGTAATGCTTAGAAAGCGCTCTGGGTAATGGATAGCTAACCAAAGCCCTGTAATTCCGCCCATTGAAATGCCACAAAAATGAGCTTTTTCAATATTTAAGGCATCTAAAATATCAGCAACATCTTCACCTAAATTTTGTAAAGATGTTTCAGCGATCACATCACTTTCGCCATGACCACGTGTGTCGTATGTAATGACATTAAAATGACTTTTAAGCTCATCTACTTGCGGCTGCCACATTCCATGATCTGTTCCTAACGAGTTAGATAACACAAGTGCTGGAGCATCTTTTAATCCATCGGTATATACAGCGAGCTGTTTACCTTGTCGATTGGTTATAAGCTGTTTCACTTTATGTCTCCTCCTTGTGCTTCTTGCAGAACAGCATCAATTTGAGCTTGAATGTTGCCCAAATAGTTTTCTGCTTTAAATATTTCCAAAATTTCTGTTTGACTAAAATGTTCTTTTACTTCATCTAACTGACTAACAACCTCAGATAAATGCTGCTTTTGAGCCACGGCTGTTTTACAAGCTGCTTCAACAACATGATGAGCATTTAAACGTCCAATTTTTGGAGCAAGTGCCATCATCACAGCTTCGGCCATAATCAGCCCGTTGGTACAGTCAAGGTTCTGCTGCATATGCTCAGCATTAACTTCAAAACCTTGTAAAACTTCACCAGTACGAGTTAATGCTCCAGCACAAAGCTGAAAAATTTCAGGGATTGCCAGCCATTCTGCATGCCATGCGCCTAAGCTACGCTCATGTTCCTGCACCATGCTTTGATAGATGCTAGACATAAGTGCTGGTACACGATTTGCTGCTGCAAGTACTGAAGCTGCTGCAACTGGATTCCGCTTATGAGGCATGGTTGATGAACCACCACGGCCCTTTGCAGTTGGTTCAAACAATTCGGCAATTTCAGTTTGCATCATGAGTGACCAATCACGTGCCATCTTGCCTGTATTCCCAACAATCATGCCAAGCACACTTGCGATTTCTACAATACGGTCGCGCTCACCATGCCATGTGCTTGTCGGTACAGTCAGATTCAGCTGCTGAGCAAATGCACTGACCACAAGTGAACCTTGATCTTGCAAAGAAGCTAATGAACCCACAGCACCACCTAACTGAGCAGTGAGTACACGTGATTTCATAGCTTGTATACGATCTAAATCACGCTTAAATGCAGAAGCCCAACGAGCGAGTTTATGCCCTAAAGTAATTGGTAAAGCTTGCTGTAACCATGTACGTCCAATCATGACTTGATGACGATATTGCTTAGCTTGTTGTAATGCAGTGGTGTAGCAGTGTTGAAGTCGTGCTTCCACAATATTTAACGCATCGCGACATTGCAAAATACAAGCTGTGTCTAAAATATCCTGACTTGTTGCGCCCCAATGCACATAACGTGAAGCATCTTCATCCACATCTTTAACAATTGCTGTAAGCTGCTTTACAAAGGGAATTGCGATATTTCCAGCTAAGCCAGTTGCTACAGCCAACGCTGGAAAATCAAACTTTTCTATTGCCTGTTCAGCTACTTGAGCAATGGTATTAGCCGCACTTTGAGGAATCACGCCAACTTTTGCCTGTGCTTGAGCTAACGCAACTTCAACCTGAATCATATATGTGATTAAAGATGAGTCACTAAAGATGTCAGTGACGTCTTTTTGATAAAACAAGCTGGCATATAACTGGCTCATGATTAGACTCTCTCAATAATCAATGCGATGCCTTGGCCTACACCAATACACATTGAGCACAAGGCGTAACGACCACCTGTTTGCTCAAGCTGGTTTAGGGCTGTAGTCACTAAGCGTGCACCTGATGCACCAAGTGGATGACCCAAAGCAATTGCACCACCGTTTGGATTTACCTTGTCAGAGTTGTCTGGCAAACCTAAATCACGTGTCACGGCTAAAGCTTGGGCAGCAAAGGCTTCATTGAGCTCAATCACATCCATCTGATCTAAAGTCAGATTAGCTTGTTTCAGTAATTTTTTAATCGCTGGTGCCGGAGCAAAACCCATAATGCGTGGTTCTACACCAACTGCTGTTGAAGCAATGATCTTGGCACGTGGTTTTAGATTGTAGGCCTGAACTGCCTCATCGGAAGCAATCAATAGAGCCGCTGCACCATCATTAATACCTGAAGCATTCCCCGCAGTCACAGAACCATCTGCTTTAACCACAGGTTTAAGTTTGTTTAAAGCTTCAAGGGTGGTTGATGCACGTGGATGTTCATCGGTATCAATCACAACAGCATCACCCTTACGCTGAGGGATCTCAACTGCCACGATTTCTTTAGAAAAAAAGCCTTTGGCTTGCGCGCTTGCGGTGCGTTGTTGGCTCACCAAGGCAAACTGGTCCTGATCTGCACGATTCACGTTGAACTGTTC